>CACZPD010000041.1 GCA_902782955.1 uncultured Erysipelotrichaceae bacterium | reverse complement strand
GCAAACTGCCAACTCCAGTAATGTTCGTATGTCTCTACGTATGATATTTACGCAAAGTGTGTGATTCAGTTCAGCATCGGGTTGTCAATGCATGTATGCATCGGGACAAAACAGCCCAGCATCTGCGAGTTGGCCGCATTCACGATTGCGTCAGCAGCCAGCCTTGTAATATCACCCTGCCAGATCGAAATCTGATCCGCAAACGGATGCCTGCTGCCCTGTTCCGCAATCGTCGGTATCTGAGACAATGTCACGATCCCGTTTTCACGGATGCGTTCCTGCAGATATTCATCCTGCACAGCCAGTACGGATGGCGGAAGGATTCCCGGCATCCGGATATTCATCAGGGAGCGTAGGACCTGTCTTTTCCCGTCTGTATCAGCGGGCGTTTCCAGATCACGGTATTGTACGGAGTCTTCTTTAAACTGTTCAACAAGATAGTCCAGTCTTTCCTTCTGATCCATCTGCGTCACCTTCTTTCTTTTATATTCCCGTTTATATCATCAGACTTGTCCGCATGTCGATCCACGACTTCTGCGGGACATCATGAATCTGGTCACCTTCCCTGTAACTGCCGATCAGGAAAGGAGATTCCGGATCATGCAGCCTGCTCTGCGCAAGGACCCTTTCCGGTTCCGCGTTCGCATAACAGTACCTGCAGAGATGCCTGCATGTGTTATACGCCCCGATATCACAGGACAGATAACATGCGCATTCTGCCCTGGCACCTTTCTTTTTCGGCGCATTCAGATGCTTCCCGCTCGCTTTTTCATAATCACTGATCTTCATGCAGCCGCTGCAGTCAGCCCCATATGCCGCAAGCTCATCCCCTTCCGCGCATGGTTTGACTGTCATTCCGTGCGCACGGGCGATTTCGATCAGTTTCTTTCCCAGCTCCAGGCGCATCTCTTTCGGAACTTCCTTTGCTTCCGGGAAATTCCGTCTGACCTTGGGATAAAGATCAATAAAACTGATGACTACGGTTTCTGTATAACCGTCCAGCGCGGCGGCGATCTGTTCAAACGCGCGGATATGATAATCCATGGTATATCTGTCCGAAAGAAAGATCGGATCATACCGCCATCCGACCGAATTCTTCCCGACGATATTCGACAGTTTCCGGAAATCTTCCAGCAGCTGATGCTTGTCCGGTACATGCGGTTCAATATCCCTGCCGTAGGGTGTGATGGTCACAAACCAGTACTGCCCGTATTCCTTCAGCAGGTCCATATACGGAAACATCGGTGCCGGATTCTTTGTACAGAACCCGATCACATCCACGACCGACGGATCAAGACGGTAGCGGCTGACCTGATTCGGATTATACGGATTGCGCACACAGACAAAACCTTCTTTCAGCCTGTTCGCAAACCATTCAGAATAGAAGGCAGGGATATCTGTCCTCTGCCCGGTATTGATAATCATCCTGCCTCACCACCTTTCATTTTTCTTTTACTGATACTCTCAGTCAGTACATTCGATCTTCAGATTGCGGAAGAAACCATCCGTTCCGATATCCACATATAAACCGACGGAGCCCCTGGAGGAGGGACCATGTTTAAATCCGTTGACTTCCAGAACTTTGACGCCGTCCACGAAGAAAACACCTGTGTCATCTGTGATCTCTGCCCTGATATGGCTCCACTCTCCCAGGGAAATCGTATCCACGCTTCCTTCATATCCGCCGATTCCGAATTCACGGAAATAGGAGAATGTGTATCCCGGATAGGAGAAGTACTGGCATCCATGTATTTTCCTGACTGGATCCGTACAGCCTTTTCCGTTTGTCGGACGGATATAAAAGGATTCGAACTCGCTGTCATTCTCGTTTGCGCGGAACACGATCCCGATAAATCCTCTGGCATAATCCGGTGCATCCGGCAGAAGTTTTCCGCATACGTCCACTTCGATCACGCCGTTATGGAACATGATATTATCTGCTTTCAGATAAGTGTTTTCATCCGGCAGTTCCTTGTCAGTCTTGATGACTTCAACAATGCCTTCCGCCTCATACTTGACCTGTGTATGCACAGGTGTGAAATTGCTTGCTTTGATTTCGATGTTGTTCATGCTGTTGTCCTCTTTTCTATTCCATCTGACGATCTGGTTTTTTTGATATTGTAATCCGACAGTCCGGTGTATCCCTCCTGTCATCTTCAGTTTATTGTTCCGCCGGAAAACTGACAAGTACGCACTTTTTTATCACCTGGTAACTTTTTTGTAACTTTTATACACTTGAATATGAAATTTTATATTATATTTAATTTTGAATATAACAATTATTATTGAACTATTGCTTTTACCGCATAATAAGGAAAGGATCTGTCTATGAAAACAAAAAGAGAGCTTCCGGAATGCCCGGTAGCCACTACAGTACAATTGATCGGCAGTAAATGGAAATTGCTGATTCTCAGGAATCTCATGAACCGGCCATGGCGGTTCAATGAGCTCAGGAAAGACCTGGAAGGCATCAGCCAGAAGGTTCTGACAGACAGTCTCCGTTCGATGGAACAGGACGGTCTGATCACACGTACTGTTTACGCTGAAGTTCCGCCCAGGGTCGAATATGCGCTAAGTGAACTTGGTGAATCCATGCGTCCCATCATCAAGTCGATGGAAGCCTTCGGCTTGAATTACAAATCCCTTTCAGATAATTAAAACCTAAAAATATGGATCAATATAAAAATCTCCGGATAATCAGATCAAAACTGATACCGGAGGTTTTTTTATAACCGTTCTTCTTTTCAGAAAATCAAGACAATCATTCCCGCTATAATTGCAGCACCGATCAGCCATATCAAAGTTAGGATTCCCCGCTTTTTCAGAACCTGCGGCCAGGTCTGGACAAATGGGATATCTTCTGTTCCGGGAATCACCCAGAACCTGCTGTGCCCTACCCAGAAGCGATCGATCACGATACCGTCATACCAGTTCATGACTTCAAGGAACAAAAGCGTCTGTTTATATGCCGGCAGGAATGTATGTACCCGGTTCCATATACCGATGATCATTACCAGGGAGACACCCATAACAATAAAGAACGGGATCATAAATCGTTTTCTTTTTTGAGCAACTGTTTCCCGGTCTGTAAGTCCTAGTTCATATACCTTCTCCCGGACGGGTTCCGGATAGAAGTACAGACCGTTCAGCGCATTGTTTCCGACACCGGCTTTCACCATCACCGTAAACAGGATGCAATACAAAATCAACTGTATAATAATCATTTTTTACCTCTGATATCAGGTTTGTCAGAATCGCTTCAGCAGCGTGATCTGTTTTTCAAAGCCTGCAGAATCACTCCTCAATACTCTTTTCATCATCGTTTACGATGCTGTAAAACAATATTCAGGAACAGGGATAACAAATTCTTCCGCAAAAGCAATGATCACAAGATAATAGAACAAACTGAACAGGATGACATTTTTATCCTGTTTGACAACCAGACCATATACTGTAAGCCCAAGGATCATCACACCAAGGATCAGCGCAGTGATTTTCTGCCATTTTCCTTTGAGATTCATGTACATGGCAGATAAAAAGTCTTTTTTTAACACGAACGCTGAAATGATCAGCAAAGCAGCAGGAAACAGGAATTCCTGAATGCACTGCATCAGAAAAGCAACGGGCTGCTCTGAGGCAATACGCACAGAAATCACATTTCCGGTCTGCACCTTCTGACAAAACCGGTAAACATGCAAAAATTCTGCTGTCCCGATCCCCAGGACCGCAAGTATACCCGGCAGAAAGCTTTTCTTTTTACTGATCGTATTTGTTTTTTCACTCATGAGAGGATATCTCCAACGCTTTCCTGATCTCAGAAACCAGCATTTCCGGCTTCAGCACCGCAAGACCTCCATGATCGATGTTTTTAAATGAACGGAATATCGTTTGCGGGAACTTCTTTTTAAAATACCTGATGTCCCACTTCCGTGCTCTTTTCTCAGTTTCCGCATACCAGTATTCAATATGCCCGCAGTCGGTCTGGATGATCTCCGGCATGCTGTAATTGTTGCAGGAATCAAATGTCCGCCAGATCGTCGCCGGACTGATGAATTTCAGGATCTTCGCAACATATTCCAGATCCTCGTCAGAGTATTCATCAGTGGTAAATGCCTTTTGCAGAAGTTTGATTCCGCCCAGTTTTCCCATGTAAACCATCAGGAAATCACGCACCGCAATAAAACGCGCCAATACCCACGGCAGCTCGTAAGGCGTGATACCTCCGTCGATCAGGGCACATTTTACATGTACCCGGCTATCGGCAAGAAACCTTGTTATGACAGAACCGCCCATTGAACAGCCGTAGATGCAGGCGATCTCCTTAATACCGTGCGCAGTCAGCCAGTCAGCAAGTTCTTCAGCGATTTTCTCAATACTTGTGAAGTTTCCTGTTTTATCTTCGTCGTATCCGGGAAGCGCAGGAATAATCAGATGATACCTGTCCTGCATCAGCGGGATCACATACTCAAAATAGTCCCACATAACCAGTGAAGGATGCATCAGTACTACGACCTCTTTGTTCTCTTTTCCAAACTCATGAACAGTCATGTTTCTTTTCGTCCGTTCCTCTTCCGCATACCGCAGGACCGATGCTTAAGTTAGAAATAACTAACATATCTCCAAAAAAAAGAGAGGATTTTTATTTCCCGATCCGTAAGAAATTGTTTCTGTATAGCAGATTGCGGTTAGAGTTACCTAACCTATGTGATATTTTAACTCTTTTACAGATGAATAATCAAGGACATCAGACAATATAAAAAGCGAAAAGACCATCATTATCTTTTTCGCTCACAGATATATTAATCCCTTATCCTGTCTTGTGGAAAAATCCGCAGAAGTAAAACATTGACTTTTCCGGATCCTGAAGCTTCACTCTTTTTTGTCTATGTTCCGAACCAACAGGATGCCTTTTTCAAATGCAGTTTTGCATTCCTCGGGAAAAACTGTTTCATGGCGAAGCTGTTTCGCAGCCGGATCAAACATCGACCACTCCCAGTCCGTTTTGCTGTAATCTTTCAGCTGAAGGGTATTTCCGCTGACAAGGACATCGGTCGGTCCGACAAAACGGTTCAACGTCTGCTGGTAACTGATGATCAGTCCGTTATATGCTGTATCCGGTGCGTTGCTGGTCATGATCAGCAGAACCGGGACCGGATGTTCATTGCAGCATGGATTCTCCAGGTTATATGTCAGATTCTGGAAGATCAGCCTTTCGTACAATGCCCGGAACGATGCCGTCAGCTCACTCAGATAATTCGGCGAGCCGATGATCAGTCCGTCACTTTCACGGATCGCGTCAAGTACAGGTGTCAGTCCGTCACGGCAGATGCAGTGTCCTTTATTCTTTTCCTTCTTACAGCCAAAACAGGAAATACAACCGGTGTACTTCTCAAGACGAAACAGATCAAACCGTTCCACTGCAGCTCCGGCTGATTCCGCGCCTTTTGCCGCTTCACTGATCAGCGTGTCGGTATTCCACCCGTTTCTGGGACCGGCATTGACTGCGATAATTTTCTTTTTCATGGATTTACGCTCCTATGTATTCCAATTATTATTTCTCAGTACTTTATATACAGTCTGTCAGTCGGATGTCGAAGCCATTATAACCGCATATCTGTTCATGCGCTTATCGTACACGCTCCAGCATGCAGTACCCCACCATTCATGGCCGGCTTCAAAATAGTTGGACCAGTCGGTTGTCCACTCAAATATTTCAAGTTCATCTGTTCCTTCGGGGAATAAAACAGAATTGACTTTCCGGAATTCATCCGGTCCGTAGCCTGAGGTATGCGGGGTCTCCCAGAAAGCATACCAATAAGGTATCTGTTCCCCTTTATCCGGATCAGGATCGGGACAATCATATATCCTGTTTCCCAAATGATCTGTCTGCAGTATCTCCGGTATATGCAGAAGTTCCGCCCGATCGATCGGATGAGCATGTGCTTTCCCGATATCCAGATTCCACGGATACGGTTCATCCTGAACTTTACTGCAATACCGGGCCTCTGCTTTTAACTGCCTGTCGATATAGCGTTCTATTATTTTGAGCATTGCGAACAGAACAGCATCTTTATGCGAGCGGTATCCCTGATGAGGCGTATCGTCTTCGATGAGGCAATAGTCGATGATGCATCTGTCGTATTGTTTGATCAATTCATAAAATGGATCATTAATCAATTCACGCATATTATTCCCCTGCCGTCTGATATGATCTTATTTCATCCAGAACAGGAACAAGACAGGATCTGTCAGTCCAGTCATGGGTTTCGGTTCCTGCTTCTATCAGGGCTTTTTCCCAGACTTCACAGTCCTCCGGTTTTTTCTTTGCGACAGCTTTCTGCAGCATCCTGCAGAGATTCCGGTCCATAAAGCTCATGTGTTCCATATCCCAGGCACCCCTGCAGTAAAAGCAAGGCAGCCCTGCCAGTTCCCCTTTCAGATTGTGGTCCACAAGTTTCTGAAACGCTGCTTCTTCATAAGGAGAAGCACCGTCACAGAATATGATCACTTTCTTCCCTTTTAACTCACCGATATGTTTTTTGAGAAAAGACAGACCGGATATGCCGGAAGCGTAGATCCCGCCGCCGAGAATGATGATGTCATGCTTTTTAACGTCTTCTATTTTTGCCTTTTTCTTTTCTTCACATTCAAATCCCGTTTCTTCCGCAAGCCAGTCCGCGTAACGTTTTGTCGAGCCGTATTTTGATGTGTATAAGATGATGCCGTTCATATTGATCTTTCCTCCGCTGATTCTCTTTTTCTGATGAAGCCTGGGGTTACTGCCGGTTTGGAATGTTCATTCATGAAACAGGTCATTCCACTTCTGCTTCAGACCGGCCAGATAGTCAGCCACATATACAGGATCGGAAAATTCCTGCATCACATAGTCTTCCGAACGTGTCAGTGTTCCCTTTTCTGCACGGAACTGAACGCTCTGAATATACTGATCGAGTTCCTGAAGATACGCATCTGTTTCTTTCCGCGAAAAACAATGCTTTTTCACTGCCTTTTCTGCCATCCGGAAACTGCTCCCCAGCATGTATAAGATCGTCACATCATCCAGATGTTCTGCCCTGAGCGGATAATACAGAAAAATATCCCAATCTTTATTCCGTCTGTCGCTTTTCAGCAGTTCAGTTGCTGAAGTATAAGCGCGGTATGCTTCCCTTCCCTGCATTTTCGTTTCCAGAAAAGACGAAATGAATTCCTCCGCCCACATTTCTTCGGTTTCCTTTGAAATGTGATAACTTTCGTATTCACTGCCGTCACCTTCACGATCCATATGGAAGCGATTCCCGTTGTATTTCAGAAATAGTTCTTTTGCCCGTTCCATTCCCGCTTTCCCTTCTGTCAGTCAATTCATCCGGTAAATGCCGTTATTACTGCTGATCCATCATAAAGTCAGCTTCTATCTCCAGAATATCGCTGCTCTCTTTCAAAATCCGAATCAGTCTGTGATCCAGATCCGGATGGTTGTCCCTGTAATCAAATTCTCCCAGTTCTTCCCTGACCGGAAATGCCAGCCGTTCTTCATCCAGGCAGAATTCAGCGTGAACATTCTCCTTATTTCCTCTTGCGTCAAGCCGGATCCATTTATTCAGTTCACTGATATATACAGTGTTGAGCGCATGGATGATATATCCTTCATCCGCGTTGTCATCTGCCCTTGTCAGGTATTGATAAGAGATCCCGGAAGGTATGTTCTCCGCCCTTAACAGTGCTGCCAGAAGACATGACTTGGTCCAGCATATGCCGGTTCTGTTTTTCAGCACTTCACTTGCTTTGTGAGATACGATCCCGGATCTGATATCCCAGGAATGCGGTATTTCATCTCTTACAAATCTGTAGGCATTCTCAATGTAGCTCAATTCCGACGCAGATATATTT
>CACZPD010000040.1 GCA_902782955.1 uncultured Erysipelotrichaceae bacterium | reverse complement strand
CTGTACTTCAAAGATCTTTCCGTCATCGCCGATGATCGTGGTGTGCAGCGACTGGTACATGTTGGATTTCGGTACTGCGATATAATCCTTCAGCCGTCCGGGGATCGGCCGGTAACGGGCATGAATATAGCCGAGAACTTCGTAGCAGTTCAGCTCGGTCTTGGTAATAATACGGATCGCCAGAAGATCGAGAATTTCCTCAAAGCGCTTGTTCTTGGTCTTCATCTTTTTGTAGATGGAGTACAGGTGTTTGGATCTTCCGAATATCCTGTAGGAGATATGATTCTTTTCAAGGATCTCCGAGATCTCGCTGATCATCTTGCTGACAGCCGCATCCCGCTCCGCTTTCTTGGCTTCGACAAGATGGGCGATATGATAATACTCATCCCTGTTGAGATACAGGAAAGCCAGGTCTTCCAGTTCATTCTTGATGGTACTGATACCTAATCGATGTGCGATCGGAGCGTATACATCCAGGGTTTCCGCAGCGATCCGCTTCTGGGAAGCTTCCGACTGGTACATCAGCGTCCGCATGTTATGAAGACGGTCGGCGAGCTTGATCAGGATCACGCGCACATCATGCGCCATGGCAATGAACAGTTTTCTGTGATTCGCCGCCTGGTATTCAGGGTCGTTCTTCCCCTTGAATTTCAGCGTACCGATCTTGGTGACGGCTTCGACCATATCAGCGATCTCGTCATCAAATTCCGCCGCCAGCTGTTCCTTGGTAACGCCGCAGTCTTCGACGACATCATGAAGAAAACCGGCTGCGATCGTCTTCGGTCCGCCCCTCAGGGTAGCGAGGATATATGCAACATTGACGAGGTGAACGAAATACGGGTCACCGCTGCGGCGCATCTGCCCTTTGTGCTTTTCTTCCGCAAACTGCGCAGATTTCATGATCAAAGCAAGGCTGTCAGGATTATGGATATATTCCTGCGCCTCACGCATGACATCTTCTACCGTCGCATTTCTGTGATCTGCCATATTTCCTCACCTCCTTTTCTTTCTGAAAAAATCGAAGAGTATCTCTTCGATTCTATTTGTCACTCATTTCCATTAAGTAACAAACCGGATACTTCGTTATTTCCTTTACCTCAGGGAATCCGGTAAGTTTGATGATAAATGCGATACCTGCGACAACACCGCCGAGTTCCTCGATCATTTTGACGGTAGCTCCGATCGTTCCCCCTGTAGCCAGAAGGTCATCGATAATGACCACACGCTGTCCCGGCTTGACGGAATCCTTGTGCATATGCAGTTCATTGGTTCCGTATTCCAGTTCATAAGCACAGGAAATGGTCTCACGCGGCAGTTTGCCAGGTTTGCGGACAGGCGTAAAACCGATGCCCATCTTGTAAGCAACAGGTGCGCCGAAAATGAATCCGCGGCTTTCCGGACCGGCGATCACTTCGGCATTGACGCTCTCAGCGAATGCCGCCAGTTTATCGACCGATTCCCGGAATGCTGCACCATCAAGAACCATCGGTGTGACATCGCGGAACAGAATTCCTTCTGTCGGGAAATCACGGACAGATGCAACATAATCTTCTAAATTCAATGCCATAGTAAAATCTCCTCCGAAAAAGATATTCATATTATACAACAAGATTATTTAATTTATAGGCACTTTCACATGATCATCCCATATTTTGGGCTATAATATCGCCTCTGTTTCCATCTGGCAGGTGATCTGATTCCGCCAGCGGTTCACGGAAAAACGGCCTATGAAGTACTGGGGTTCCTGAGGCTCAGTTATGTTCCTCCACCGGAACAGCACTGCTTCCAGCTCACCTGCCGCGAGCTGCAGCCTGTATTTTGTGACCTTGTTCATTTCCCTTCGCTCCAGGATCTCCGGTCCGCGTACGGCAAACACAAAGTCCGACAGTTCCTTCGGCAGCGGCTTCAGCCTTTCCATTTCCGTGATCTGGTCAAATCCGATCTCGTTCTCCCTCACAAGGATCGCCCTGGTTACAGGTTCTTCATACACAAAACCGGTTTCCTTCATCTTTGCCTGCACTGCTTCCGTGAAAGCATCCAAGTCCTCCGGCGCAATGGACAGTCCGACCGCCTGCTCGTGGCCGCCGAATGCCTTCAGGTAAGGAAAGGAACCGAGAAAAGCAAAAAGATCAAAACCCGGCACACTTCGGCCGCTCCCTTTCAGGAGGGATTCACCTTTGGCAAGTATGACGACCGGTTTATGATAGCGGCTGGCCAGTTTGCCTGCCACCAGGCCGCACAGCCCTTCATGAAAGCTGTCCCGGTAAATGATCTCGAAACTGCGGTCGGTACAGTATTGTTCCGCTTCCCTGGCTTCCGCGTCGGAAAGCTGTTTCCGCATCTCATTGACCTGGTTCAGCTGGATCGTATACCGGCTGATCACTTTCGGATCTGTACTGAGCAGAAACGGGACCAGTGTATTAACGTTGGAAATATCATTCATCCGCCCTACACTGTTCAGTTTCGGCACGATCTGGAAAGCGATGGCTGTCTCATCCGTTTTCTGCGGATCATATAACAATGCAGACAAAGCAGGTACGGCACCTGTTTTCAGGATCTGTATCCCGTTCCTGACGATCTTCCTTGTTTCCTTCCACAGAGGCATGATATCGCCTACAGCAGCTACAGCAGCGAGCGCCGTGCAGACATCGTCTTCACCGATCAGTCTGCGGCTGATCTCGAGCGCCACACCAGCACCTGACAGCGTGCTGAAACAGTCTTCCATCAGATCCGGATGCACGAGGATATCCGCATTCACGTCTTCCTCGATCCGGTGATGATCCGTAATGATCACCGTCATGCCTTGTTCCTTTGCCGCGGCAATCGCTTCCTGTGCCTTGACGCCGTTGTCTACGGTCATGATCACCGTATATCCTTTTTCCGCTGCTTTCGTGACTGTTTCCTTTTTCAGCCCGTAGCCTTCCCGGAACCGGTCAGGAATATAATAGCCGTTCTGAATGCCGAGCCTGTCGAGCGTTCTTTTCATGATCGCTGTACTGCAGATGCCGTCAGCGTCATAATCTCCCCCGACAAAAACCTTTTCATTGTTTTTACGTGCTTCAAGAAGTCTCTCACAGCAGGCTGTTACACAGGAGGCGTTGCTGAAAGTTAGTGCTGAATCTTCTGACAGGATCTCCCGGATCTGTTCATCCGAAAGATCCGCTGCCTGGAGAAGTTTTGCACTGAGCGGTCCGAGCCCGTACCGTCTCATCAGTCCGGATGCGTCTGTTTCTATGATCTCATATGCAGTCATGCGTCTTCCCTCTTCAGGGATTCCAGCAGACCGATGACTTCACGCAGATTGACCGCCCTGAATTCCAGTGCAGAATCCATTTCCTGATCCGGTTCGATCGTATCCGGGATGAAGCATGAATGCATGCCGGCATTTTTTGCGGCGAGGATCCCCTGCTTGGAATCTTCCAGCACAAGGCATTCAGACGGGATCACGCCCAGAGACTCCGCTCCCTTCAGAAAGATTTCGGGATCCGGTTTCGCATGCTTTACCATGTCGCCGCCTACGATGCATTCATACGGCAGCTCCACCGATACCGTTGACAGCAATGTCTCAACATATTTTTTCCCGGAACTCGAACAGATCGCCGTGCGGTATCCGTTTTCCTTCAGGTAAAAGAACAGTTCTGTCAGTCCCTCCTTGTTCAGGCAGTCCTTCTGGATGGATCCCCAGAATTCAAGATCGAACCGTTTTCCGCGGATCTGCGGCAGCACTTCCGCGAGACCGGGAATACTGCGCATATAACGGAGGTTATCTTCCCCGCCGGCACCTGTGATCCGCTTGAAAAAGTCTTCCGGCAGATCAACCCCGTACCTTTCAGCTTCCCTTGTCCAGATCAGTTTTGCGATCCGCTCTGTTTCAAACATCAGACCGTCACAGTCAAATAATACCGCTTTGATTTCCATATTCTGTTTCCTTTCAAAAAAAGCAGCCGGATTCAGCTGCTTTATAATTACGCATTGATTCCCTTAAATGTGTATTCGTCCAATGCTTCCTTCTTTTCTTTTTTCTTTGTTTTGTTCTTGTCTTTCGGCTTGTGATTCATACGGATCGTTCTCCAGAGTGTCGGTGCGACGAAAATGGAGGAGAATGTACCGGCGATCAGACCGATGAACATAGCGATAATGAATGTAAAGATCGCTTTGGAACCCATCAGAAGCAGGAAGATGACAGGAAGAAGTGTGGTGATCGAGGAGTAGATCGACATCTTGATCGTCCTGTCAAGAGAATCGTTGACGATCGCTTTATATTCTTCACCGCTGACGTTCTTCTTTGCCAGGCTCATCGTTTCACGGATCCTGTCAAATACAACGATGGAGTTGTTGATGGAATAACCGATAATGGTCAGAAGAACGGAAATAACTTCCGTATTGACTTCCATACGCAGGATCGCGAAGAATGCCAGAACGATGCCGACATCGTGCAGAAGCGCAACGATACAGCCGAGGGCATAATCCCATTCATAACGGAATGTGACATAGGCCATCATGGCGATCCATGCGACGACTGTCAGGATAATGGCGTTGCGGACGAGGTCTTTTCCTACGACCGGTGTTACAACGTTGTCACCCGGTTCTTCGCCGTAAACTTCCTTCAGCGCGGATTTGATGCCGGAAAGATCATCGATTGTAAGTGCTTCTTTTGTTGTAGCGTATACGGTGTTTTCACCGGAACTCTGATACTTGAAGTTGGAATAGCCGAGCTCTTCCATCTTTGCCTGGACATCTTCGATTTTCACCGGTTCGGAGCTGGATACTGTCAGTTTGGTACCGGATGCGAAATCGATGCCGAGGTTGAAGAAGCCTTTGCCGCTTCCCATATTAACAAATCCCATGATCAGGGCAAGACCGATGATCACCAGGGATGTAATGACTGAATATTTTGCGTTGGCAACATAGTCAAACTGATGTGTGCCTGTATAGAACTGTGACTCCCCTTTCTGGATATCAGGGATCTGTTCTTTCTTGACGCCGAAGTATTCCGGTTTGTCGTTGAAGTTTCCTGTATTGACGAGCAGTGTCAGCAGCCGCTTGGAAAGGAATACATTGACAACGAGCGTCATAACAACGGTGATGATCAGCATCGTCGCGAATCCCTTGACTGCGCCGTTGCCCCAGACATACATGATCAGGGCAGCGATCAGTGTTGTGAACTGTGCGTCAAATACAGCTGAGAAGGAAAGTTTCTGACCTTCTTCAACTGCGGAAGGAACACTGTGTCCCTTGTATAATTCCTGACGGATTCTTTCGTAACAGATCAGGTTCGCGTCTACTGTCATACCGACTCCGAGCACCAGCGCGCCGATACCGGAAAGCGTGAACACAGCGCCCATTGCGGAATAGATCGCAAATACGCACCAGATATAGAATGCCAGCATGATCGTCGCAACGATACCCGGCAGTCTGTATTTGAAGATCATGAACAGTGCGACAGCAATGACACCGATAATACCGGCAATCGCAGTTTTATGAAGCGCGCCCTCACCGTATTCGGCGGAAACGACGTTGGAAGAAATTTCCGTCATCTTGACCGGCAGGGATCCTGAGTTGATCAGGTTTGCCAGTGTCTTGGCTTCTGTTTCTGTGAAGCTTCCCTTTATGATGCAGTCGCCTGTGATCTGTGTCTGCACAGATGCCGCAGAGATATATTTCGGTTCTTCGCCGGCAGCTGCCTTTTTCGCTTCTTCACGGTAGGAATCGCCTTCTTCATAGTCCAGCCAGATCACCATGATGTTGTTTCCTGATGTTCTGGATGAGATCTCCTTGGTGATTTCCCCGAATTTTGCGTCATCTTTGATCTTGAGAGAAACGATCGGCACACCGTTTTCGTAGGCAAGGGATGCCCCGCCTTCTGCCAGTATGGATGAATCAGCCATTTCTTTGTCGTCCACATCCCGGAATGTCAGATGCGCGGTCGTTCCGATCATTTTACGTGCGGATTCCTGATCTTCGACACCAGCCAGCTGAACACGGACCCTGTCTGTTCCTTCGACGATGATCTGCGGTTCACTGACACCGAGAACATTGACACGCTTGGATATGCTGTTGGTGACAACCGTCATATCCAGTTCCGCCGTCTCGTCGATCGGTGTAACTTCATACAGGATTTCAAATCCGCCCTGCAGATCCAGGCCGAGATTCAGATTGTTCTGAATGGATTTGAATGTGGAAGCGATGAGAACGACCACTGCCGCAACAATGATCAGGAATATCGCAAAGTTCTTATTGTTTTTCCGTTTGTTATCCATACCTTAGTTTCCCCCTATTACATCAGCGAAATCATCAAGACCGAGCTTTCCGCTGTCTTTTACCGCACGCTTTGCCAGATAGCGCACGATATCTTCCCCTTTAATGGAAAGGATCTGATCGGCAGCGGTGCTGATCGAACGCGGTGCCTTCATTTTCCACAGGCATTCCGACACATAATCTTCAAGCATATGGTAATCAATCGATATGGACTCGCGTCTGAGCTGCTGTAATTTTACTACCATTGTCATCTGGACGAGCTTATTTTCAATATCGTAAACTTTATTGTTCATAACCTCCTCCTGACAATTTTAGAATTATATCAAAAAATATATCTAAAGACCATAAGGAAACGAGATAAAAAAAGAAAAAAAGCGGCATAAGCCGCTCTGATGATCAATGCAGTCCAAGCCAGAGGCCGATGACAGCGAGTACTGCTTCCGCCAGCCAGAACATTCTGACCACGCTTGTTTCAGGCATTCCCTTGATCCGGAAAGCATAATGGATCGGCGTATAGATGAAAACCTTTTTATGACGGATCTTGACGGAACCGATCTGAATGATCACACAGAGTGTCTCCAGAACGAATATGCCGCCTACGAAAATCAGCGCAATTTCCGTTTTCAGGATCATTGCCATAGCTGCCAGGACACCGCCCAGTGCCAGTGATCCGGTATCTCCCATAAAGATCCTCGCCGGTTTTTTGTTGTAGTACAGATAGCCAAGGAGCGCGCCGACCAGAGTCATCACGAACAGCGCAATGCCAGTTTTCCCTTTTACAAGGGAGAAAATGAGGAACGGGATGAGTGAAACCAGAGTACAGCCTGCTGCCAGCCCATCCATACCGTCTGTCAGATTGACAGCGTTGCTCGAACCGGCAAACATGAACAGCACAAGGATGAAATAACCCCATCCCAGCGGAATATCCGCGGATGTAAACGGGATATGCACGGTGAGATCTGCCCTGCTTCTGTAAAGGAAGAAGAACAGCACAGCCAGAACCACCTGCAGGGCGAATTTATATTTCGGAAGAAGTCCGTCATTGTTTTTCCGGATGGCGATCAGGTAATCATCTGTAAACCCGATCAGACCGTATCCGATAAACGCGAGCAGGACCGTCATGGTATCCAGATTCATAAACTGCGACGGATCCATCAGCAGCGTTACAATGACCGGGACCACGATGAACATGATGCCGCCCATGATCGGCGTACCGGCTTTTTTCTGATCTTCCGGCAGGCTGTATTCACTGATGCTCTGACGCAGACTCTGTCTCTTCAGATAGGAGATCAGCGACGGCATATAGATCAGCACGACAGCCAGACTGATCAGGAATCCCAATATATATCTGATTACCATAATAGTTACCTTCCTCTTATTCGAATGTGATGCGGATCTCGGTTCCCTTTGTCACAGAAGTTCCGGGCGGTATGCTCTGCTTTGCGACCGTGCCTGTGCCTTCCAGCTGGAATCCGAATCCCGTAACGGCCCAGAGGCCGGTCACATCCTTTCTCGTCCAGCCGGTCATATCCGGCATCTCAAAACTTGATGTATCTGTCAGAATAAATGTTTTCTGATCAGTCGATACGGGATCCCCTGCGGCCGGGAACTGGTCAATGACCGTAGATCCCTTGCCGAGTACATATACTTCCGTATCGATGCTGTTGAGTTTTTTCTCGGCATATTTAACGGAATGGTTCAGTACATTCGGCATATTGACGGTAACGATCTCCTTCATCTGGTCTTCACCGTCACCGGAAGCCGGTTCCGTTTTTTCTTCTTCGTTGAATCCGTAAGTCATTGCGACTTTCCGGAGGAGACTTACGACCGCTTCGGAATCAACATGCGCTCCGGGGTCATAATTGGCCTCGAAACAGTAGTATACCATAATCTGCGGATTATCTGCAGGCAATGCGGCCATCAGAGACGTGATCGTCTTATTCCGGTAGGCACCGTTTTCCGCGACTTCAGTCGTTCCGGTCTTGCCGATCAGCTTGCATTCAGGGATCTGGTACCATTTGGCTGTTCCGTCATCATCATTGACTACATGGTACAGGATCTTCTGCAGCTGCTTTGCGGTTTTGTCCGTGATCGGTTCACCGACGATCTTCGTTTCTGCCTGATAGTATACTTTGGAAGGATCGTAACTGTCACGTATCGATTCCACAAAATACGGCTTTTTCATTTTTCCGTCGGAGAATACCGCGCTGTAGGCCTGCAGCAGCTGCAGCATGGTCACACTGGAACCCTGGCCGTAGGAAAGCGCCAGCTGTTCGGAAGGATATCTGTGTGTCAGCGTCCCCTTTTCTTCCGGCAGACCGTCTGTATCCACAGGCTGCCAGAATCCGAAGCGTTTCAGATAATCAACGTGGATATCCGGATCGATCATTTCCGTCAGGACTGACATGGCGATCGTGTTGGCGGAATAGATCAGACCGTGATCATATGTCGTCATGCCCCAGTCATGTCTTCTCGCGTTGGCGATGCAGCCGAAAGCGTTTTCCCTTGTCGTCCGCTTTGGCTTGCCTTCATCATCAACGGTATAGCAGAATTCACTTCCGGAATAGATTTCCTTATCTTCATAGACGCCTTCATTGATCGCGGCTGCCCACGTAAACGTCTTGAATGTGGAACCGGGTTCATACGGGAGTTCCGCGCCGAAGTTGTTATAATCCTTGATCTCAAGTTTGTTCGGATCAAAGGAAGGCGACTGTCCCCATGCCAGGATCCTGCCGGTGTTGATCTCCATTACAGCGCCCCATGTACGGTCCGGATGGAACCTGTCGCGGGTAATCGCAAAAGAGGATTCGAGCGCCGCCTGGATATTCTGGTCCAGAGTCAGGTAAACGTTGTTGCCGTTTCTGGCACTGGTAATCTCTTCCTTCATGCCCGGCAGAATATAACCGTTTTTGTCGACCTGGTATGTCCTTTCCCCGTCCTTGCCTTTCAGCCAGGAATTCAGATACAGCTCAAGCCCCATCTTTCCTTCCATCTGTCCGGTATCGCTGCTCTGCGCATATCCGATCAGATTGGACGCGAAAACACCGAGCGGATAGACACGCTGCACAGAATCCGTAAATTCAATGCCCGGCAGGTCATAGCTTTCGATCTCATCACGTACTGATTTGGAAAGGTTCCTTCCCCCGTTTCCGAGCTCGGTCTGATAGATATCCTGTTTGAGATAATCCAGTACCTTGTTGTAATCGATCTTCAGGATATCGGATAGGATACGGGCTGTTTTCGCCTTGTCCTGCACATAGACGACCTGGCCGTAGTTATGCGGTCTGTTCTCATCAAGGATACAGACGATATTGTACGTCCTGTTGTCCTGCGCGATGACCTGACCGTCATGATCGTATATATTGCCCCGCAGCGCGGTGATCTTTTCCGTAACGGCATTGGCATTGTCGGCATACGCGCTCAGGTCTGTCCAGGAAAGGACATGCATCTTCCCGATCGTAACGAAAAAGACACTGGCCGTCAGTATCATCATCACTACCAGTGTCGTTATGTATATTACGCGTAATGAGTGATTTCGGTTCTTCGAACTCATTCTTTACTCCTCAGCTTCACCTTCCGTATCATTTGAGATCGTTATGATATTCTCCTGCTGATTGGATAAACCGCTGTTGGCAGCCATCTCATCCACACGTTCCCTTGTGCTGAGTGTCTGGATCTCAACCTTGAGGGCTTCGTTCTGCGTTTCCAGTCCTGCTGTTTTTGTCTGCAGTTCCTGGACCTGTGCAGTCAGGGAGTTGTTGTAGGAGCGCAGGAATAATGAACTTGTCAGAAACAGAAACGAAGAAATAAAAAACATCGTTACCGCAACACCCAGTAAATTAACAGTTCTTTTTACCTTTTTCTTTTTTCTGACGATCTTTGCCATGATTCTTTCAGCCCCTTATTCTTTCTATCACTCTCAGTTTCGCGCTGTGTGCACGATGGTTTTCATTCAGCTCTTCCTCGCCTGCCGTCACCGGTTTTTTCGTAACCAGTTGGAAGGAGGCCTGCTCCATTTGTTCAGCTTTCAGCGGCAACTTAGGCTCAACAAACGGAGCAGTGGAATAACTTTTAAACGTTGTCTTCACGATTCTGTCCTCAAGGGAATGAAATGTGATGACGGCAAGGCGCCCATGCACCTTCAGTAATGACAATGCCTGTTCAAGCCCTTCCCTGAGTGAATCGAATTCCTGATTCACTTCGATCCGGAGAGCCTGGAATGTCTGCTTGGCAGGATGACCTTTCTGCCGCAGTACTTTATCAGGCAGAGCGCTTCTTATCACCTCTACAAGCTGTCCTGTCGTTTCGATATGATGGGTCCTGCGCTCCGCTTCGATTCTTTTCGCGATCAGCGGCGCGTATCTTTCTTCCCCATAATCCCGCAGGATCCTTGTGAGTTCCTTAACCGGATATGTGTTGACGACCGTGTAGGCGTCAAGCTGCTGTGACTGATCCATCCGCATGTCAAGCCGCGTATCATAACGGTAGCTGAATCCCCTGTCTGGATCATCGAACTGGGGAGAGCTCACACCAAGATCCATCATGATTCCGTCGACTTTATCGATCCCCTTTTCCGCCAGGGCTGCTGCCATATTACGGAAATCACTCCTGATCATCGTAATATAGGAAGAAACATCGGATAACCGGTCCGCTGTTTCCGCAATTGCCTGTGCGTCTTTATCAAACGCGTAGAGATGTCCGCTCTCCAGTCTGGAGATCAGTTCCCTCGCATGTCCGCCTCTTCCGAGAGTGGCGTCCACATAGATTCCCGCCGGATCGACATTCAGGTAATCTATGGTTTCCGCAAGCAGTACGCTTCTGTGTTCCATTACCGTACGAATTCCGTCAGCGATTCCGCTGTGGCCTCGAATGCTGCGGCAGACTGTTCATGATAAACATCCCATCTGTCGCTTGCCCAGATCTCTACATGATCCACGACACCGATAATGACACATGCTTTCTGCAGTGCGGCATCTTTTACCAGGACCTGAGGCAGCTGGATTCTTCCCTGGCTATCCACTTCACATTCAGAACTCTTGGACATCAGCTCACGCATATATGTACGGGCGCTTGCCATGGTATACGGACTTTTCTGCAGATCCATAACCATCTTCTCGAACTTTTCCTCTGTATAAAGCGAAATACAGCCGTCATACCCTTTGGTCAGGTAAAACTTATCCCCAAGTGCATCGCGAATTTTGGCAGGAACAATAATTCTGTTTTTGGAATCCAGATTATGTCTGTATTCACCCATGAATAAAGCCATCACTATCCCCCACTTCGCGCCACTTTCTACCACAATCTTACCACTTAATCACTACTTTGCAATATATTTTTGGGATTTTTGGGATATTTTTTTATGATTCCTGCATGGAGATAAAAATCTCCTGCTTGCCATGAGAAAAATAGTCATTTATCGTATATATCTGTGAGGTAGCATATGAAAAAACTGAGAGATCTGTACCCTGAAGCAGACCGTGATGTCACGGTAAAAAATATCAGGACTTCCTCCCTGGAAGTGGAACCCGGAGACCTGTTCGTATGTATTTCCGGCATCAGCGCTGACCGGCACGCCTATGCGGATGACGCCATCCGCCGGGGAGCGGCAGCTATTGTCGCATCAAAGAATATCGGTGAAAAAAGCGTTCCTGTTGTATATGTCGAAAATACCGACGAGGAGCTTCCGTCACTTGCGGAACGCTTTTACGACGCGCCGGAAAAAGAGCTGAAGCTGTTTGCCGTAACCGGTACGGACGGCAAGACGACGACCAGCACGATCATCCAGCAGCTGATCGGCACCGGACGGTGCGGCTATATCGGCACAAACGGTGTCAGCTGCGACGGCTATGAGGGTGATTCCAACAACACGACCCCCGATATTGATAAACTGTATGAATTTTTCCGGGCATTCCGGGATCATGGCTGCGATTATGTCTCCATGGAAGT
>CACZPD010000039.1 GCA_902782955.1 uncultured Erysipelotrichaceae bacterium | reverse complement strand
GCCGGATCTATTGCAAGGTTTTGTATTTCAAGAACGCCGTTCCCTTCATCTGTAACTACGCATTCACCGATTTTCTCATTATCTGATACAAGGACAAACATCGTTCCCCGATCAAGATAGCGGTCGATCATATCTTCCTGCTCATCGGCAAGCAAAAGCAGTGAGAGATAATCCCTTTTATTTTTCCTGATTTCTATGATCTGAAGATCGCGGTCATCAGGATTCTTCTCAAACTCACCCATTTCCGCAGCCTCATTGCCGAAATAAGAACCATCCGAGGACAGCATTAAATCCGACCGCGGCAAAGACGCTGAACCGTTCAACGATCCCGAAGTATTCCGGAGGTACGATACCGGTCCCGGCGGAACCGATAAACATCATTACCAGTGCAATGGCAGCCCAGATCCCGATTTTCCGGATCCCATCCTTCCCGAAACCGGCAATGATCAGACAAACCAGTGAGGCAATAGAAAGCAAAACTACCGCTGCCGTGACCACGATATGCATCACTTCCTGAAATGATGCGATTTCTTTTCCGCTGTCAGAGAGCGGGAACATTTTATAACCGACGCTTGAGACCCAGTTCATCGCTGTGAACAGATAGATCCCGATCCGAAAAAGTCTTGAAGATATCTTTTTTTCGGAAACGAAAATCGTAACACAGGTCGCACATACCACACTGCAGGTTCCGTATAACGCGGCGATCTGATCCCACAGCATCCTTGAAGGAGCATTTTCAGCCGAAAGATCACTGACTGCCTGAGCCATCCGGTTGTACCCGGGATACGCAGCAGGAGAAAAGATCACCGCTGCTGTATATGAAATAAGGGCAATGATCCCTGTAAGTCCAAACCAATTGATCAGCTTTTTATTCATTGTTATATGTATCAAGAACCTTTCAGACAATCTTCAATTTAAGGTTACAGAAGATCGTAGATCCGATCAGGCCAGTCCCGGTTTGCAGGGATGGCCTGTCATGCGCTGATACGCATAATACAATTCTTCGGTAGCCAATGCCATTTTTGTAACTGAAAATTCGCAGTCATGCGGATAAATATACCATGTATCTTCCAATGTATTCAGATCTATGCAGTCCCCATATTTCCCGAGGTATTCATATTCAATATGGCATGAATAAAGGGATGGGACCGGTTTCAGCATTTCAAACGGATCACCATCCGCGTCTGTCCCTTGTACAGTGAATCCGTTCATATCATGGATCAATGTACCTTCACCAAGATGGATAAACTTTTTCGCATTCGGCAGTGAATCTACCCTGACCGGAAGTTCTCCTGTGGAATAAGTTCCGGCTTCAACTTCACGCCGCACATTCTCCCGTTCCCATTCATACCAATCAGGAATATGCGAAAACTCGGTTTGACCATTATTTGCCGAAAGATCTCCAAGCTCGGACATTGTCCAAGATTTGCCGCAGGCATCGCAGTATATCCGTGAACCTTCTGACTTCATTCGGTATTCTGTTCTGCAGGCAGGACACTGGTAAAGCACTTTCTGGAGCCCTTCCGCCCTTTTTGGATAGGTGATCTTTATCCCCTGGTCTTTCAGCCATGCAAAGTCATCATATTGAAATGCGGCAACAATTTTTTCGTTTATTTCATCGGGATCGGTTTCTTTCAGCTCATCGGCAGTAAACAGGACACCGAATTCTGCCTCTGTCGGAGCGACGCCGCGATCATGAAGATTCCAGAAGGGTGAATTCACATGATGGCCGTGGCAGATCAGCGTTACGACCGGAACACCGAGCAGCTTGCAGAGCTTTCCCAGTGATCCAGGCAGCACAGCAGTCGTCCCGCAGAGTGAATAGCGAGCCTCAGGATAAATGACTGCGATATTGCCGTTTTTGATGACCTGTTTCAAATGTCGTATCAGGGTAATATCATTCGTAAATTTTCGCTTGCAGATACAGCCGATATCCCGAAGCAGCTTTTCCCTGCCGATAAAGCCATCGATCGCAACAACGTAATTCGCTCTGTATGGGAAGATCGCTTTTGTGGCGACTTTGAAATCCATGAAAGCGTTATGATTGCATAAAAGCAGATACGGGGGCTTCAGGCCTTCCGTTCGGTATTTTTTTATAATCGTCCTATGACGGATCACATCCGGCATACTGAGGATCCATTCAAGAGGCTGCAAAAACCATTTAGTCCTAACAGGAAATTTTTTCATATCAAAGCGGGGAATTTCTTTTTTCATTTACTCCTCATTTGCCTTCAAATCTGCGCCTTTTCTACGATTCGCTCTATACAGATTCTCAGATCAGGAACCGGTCCTGGACAGCAGATTTCATCGTCCATAACCGTGGGAAAACATCGCCGACGATTCTGAAATAATGCTCCTCGGCTGTAGGAAATACGCGTGATGTAAAGACTGCGTCTCCGTCATTTACGAAAATTTCAACCGAACTGGCATCTACAAAGATCCGCAAATGACTTAAACCATTTTCCAGCGGACGGGACCGGACAAAACCTTCTTCCGGATTGAAAGTCAGAACCAGTCTGCTTCGATCAACGGAAAATTCCTTCGTTGAATCATCATAACGGATCTGAATTCCTCCTTTTCCTTTATCTTTTGTAAAGAGATCCAACTCCAGGTTTCCCGGGCGGCAATCCAGCTCAAGCTCTGCAGTTACAGGAAGCAGACAGCATCCGTATG
>CACZPD010000038.1 GCA_902782955.1 uncultured Erysipelotrichaceae bacterium | reverse complement strand
TTCGGAGATTCAAGATTTCACTGGCTTCATCCCTGGTGCAGGATCTTGATCCCTGTTTATTTCATGATCAGCGCCTTTCTGTTTTTCAGCAAATATGACCGCCTTCCTGACAATGAAAAGAATGCCTACCTCTGGAAATTTGTGAAACGGGATCTGATACTCTACCTCTTCTGGTTTATTGTTTTCCTTCCCTTTACCACAATTTACCGGAATTACCTGCACAAGGGGATCGTCTATTTCTTTGGTACGATCCTGCTCGGTTCCTCTTTTCCTGCTTCCTGGTATCTGATGGCTCTGGCGATCGGGATCATCTTCGTCGCGAAACTTGACAGGGGTGTCGGAAAATATATCGTTCCCGTTATCGCGTTTTTGTTTTTCTTCCTGTGTCTTGGCCAGAACACATGGCGTGTCCTGGCAGACAAGACCTCTTTCCTGCCGAAGATCTATAACGCGACTGAGATCAGTTATACAGCTTCATTTGTGATCTCCATCATCTGGATCTGGATCGGCAGGCTTTTTGTAAAATTCAAGGACCGTCTGCTTGCGGTCGATATCAAAACAGTGGCTGCGGCCTTCGTGTGTTCCCTGGTCCTTTTATTCTTTGAAGACAAGTGGCTTTACGACCGCGGACTGTTCACAATGAACAATGATGTCTACCTTTGCTGTCTTTTCGCCGGGCCGCTGTTTTTCTGGCTTGTTTTGAAGCTGGATATCCACGTCCCGCACGCGAAGACCCTGCGCTGCATGAGTACGCTCATTTACTGTATCCATGCGTCGATCGCTGAGCTGCTGAGGGTTTATGTTGTCATGCCGAAATTCGGCAAGTATGAGATGCCCTGGGCGACGCTGTGTTTTCTTGTGACAGCTGCTGTAACACTGCTGCTCAGCCGGCTGATCCTGAAATACAGCGATAAAGTAAAAATCCTTAAATATGCATACTGACAGCTGCGGTTTGCGATAACGGCGGACAGGACAATCATGATACCGGCAGAAAAGATCAGATCGTTACACATCATCATTCTCTGGCTGCTTCTGCTGTCTGTTTTCAGCGGTGTATTTGCCGAAGGAAGCAGCGATTTGCTGACTGTTGCTGCTGAGGTTCCTGCAGCAGAAGCTGAAATTCAGGCAGATTCGGACGGAACCATTGGATCCGGACCCGATATTCAAACGATCACTGTCGAATACAGCGGGGCTGAACCGAAGAATCAAACGATCACGGTCGATTATGCTGACGAATGGCTGCTGCAGCCGGACGATGTGTATAATCACAAACTGATGCAGGCTTCATTTGTCATGGCTGCCACAGCTTTCAGGGATAAGACAAGGAACCTTTCTCAAAAAGATCATAATATCCTGGATTTCTTCGCTAAGGCCGGGTTTACCGAAATACGTACATATGATTTTGATGTTATCCCTTCTATTGATACGATCGGCACCGCAATCGCTTATAAAACAGTGGGGAATGCTGTTTTGATCGCAGTTTCCATTTCCGGCAACAACTATTCGGGAGAATGGGCCGGAAATATGACGATCGACGATGATAACCGGGTCAAAGGGTTCAACGATGCCGCGGATAGAGTGATGGAACGTCTGCAAGGCTATATCCGTCAATACCATCTGGAAGGAGATCTGCGCCTCTGGACAGCGGGATACAGCCGTTCGGCAGCGGTGACGAATGATTTTGCTGCGGATGCCGTGGACAGCGGACTGTTTCAGGCGGTTTATGCATATACCTTTGGCACACCCCGTACGACCAGGGAAGAAAATGCGGATCAATATCATTCGATTTTCAATATGATCAATCCCTTTGATATGGTACCCATGTCTCCCTTCCCGGAGTGGGGTTTTGTACGTTACGGGATCGATCTGTATTTTCCTTCCATTGAAACGGACAGCCGTTGGTATGGACTGCAGGAAAATGTTTATCAGAATTATTTATCGCAATACGGTGATGTGATTGTCTTAAATCCACAGATCAGTAAAAATCTCCATACGGTTTTTGATTATCTGGCTTTCTTTATCAGTTCGGCTTACAGTTACAAAACAAATGTCCAGGATCCGCTGGTTGAATTTATACAGAC
>CACZPD010000037.1 GCA_902782955.1 uncultured Erysipelotrichaceae bacterium | reverse complement strand
TACCGTGATCCTGCCGCTGCAGAACGGCATCGCCGCGTTCCGTTTCTACCGGGAACAGTTCCCGGACAATATCGTGATCGAAGGATTCGTACAAGGTCCTAATACAGAGATCAGCGGATATGAATATGTTTATTCCAATCCCGGTGCCCTGCATATCGGCACGAGCACCGAAGCCTGGAAAGACACAGCACTGCATGTATATGAACTGCTGAAAAACGCAGGCATCGATATTACATTTGAAGAAAACATCAAAAAGAGAGTCTGGAAAAAATGGATGCTGAATGTAGCGGGTAACAGCGTTACGGCACTGACCGGGGCGGACTATTCCCTGTTCAAGATCTACCGGGACCTGCAGATCATCTGTGAAAAAGCCATGCAGGAATTCCTGACAGTCGCCCACGCGGAAAATGTGGATCTGACAGAAAAGGACATCCAGGATACCATGGACTACTATATTTCCTACCTCGGCGGGAAAAAGACCAGTATGCTGGTGGACGTACTGAATGAAAGAAAAACAGAAAACGATTATCTGGCCGGAACGATCCTGCAGATCGCAGCCCAGCACGGCATTGAATGCCCGATCATCAGTACCCTTTACTACCTGATGGAAGTCAAGGAAGAAGTATATATGGAAAAGAAAGGTGTGATAGCTATGAAGAGTATCTTTACGGAAGGCGTGGAATACAGCGATGCACTGCGGGTGCACATGAACGATCTCGTCGGCAAGATGGAAAGCAAAGAGTTTGCCGAAAAGATCAACAAGGAACATATGACTGATGAACTGCAGGCACATCTGCAGTATGTGACAGAGAATTCCGAATACTATAAACATCTGAAAAAAGATGTTCTCAAGCTCACGGATTTCCCGGTCATGAATAAAACGCTGCTGAATGAAAACTATAATGACATCCTGATCCATTCCTTTGACCGCATCAAGACCCATAAGATGCATACAAGCGGATCAACAGGTATTCCGTTTACCGTTGTGCAGGACCTGGCCAAAAGAGAACGTCATCTGGCTGACCTGAAATATTTCGGCGCGCTGGCCGGCTATGCGGATCATGATCCGATGTGCTATCTGCGTGCCAAGCCGACAGCGACACCTGCCCAGCAGGAACGCGACAATATCTGGCAGCTGGATATCACGAATCTCAGTGCCCGCAACCTCACGGATTACTACCATGTCATGGTGGAGAAAAAATGTACAGCGCTGATCGCCTATCCTTCCACGCTGGAAACTGCTGTCACATACTGGTCAAAGCATTTCAAGAATGATTCCTGCATCCGCACGATCATTTCCACATCCGAGACCCTGACGGATGAAGTACGCGATAAGCTGCATGCATTCTTCGGGGAGACAGTCGGCATCTATGCCAGATATTCCAACACCGAACAGGGTATTCTCGGTCAGGAATACGGCGAAAACGGCGTATACCGCCTGAACTGGGCAAGCTATTATTTCGAGATCCTGAAACTGGAATCCGATGAACCAGCAGAGGACGGTGAACTGGGCAGGATCGTGATCACGGATATCTACAACAAGGCATTCCCGATGATCCGTTATGACACAGGCGATGTCGGCATCATGAAAGTATTGGCGGAAGATGAGCTTCCGGTCATTACCGATCTGTTCGGCAGAAGAATGGATCTGATCTATGACGTGAACGGCGAAGTCGTTTCACCGTTCCTGCTCTGCCGTACGATGCGTCTGACAAGCGGGATCGAGCAGTGGCAGTTCATCCAGGAAGACAAAACGAATTACACGCTGAAGATCACGACCAATGACGGAAGCCGTCCGACACTGGACAAGGAAATGGAAGACTTCCATAAGACACTGGGAGAAGGATCCCATGTTGTGATCGAATACGTCCAGGAGATCCCGGTCATGAACTCCCTGAAGAGAAAACTGATCGTCTCCAATCTCAAATAAAGGAGCTCACGATGAAAACACTCAGAGAAGAAGCTTTCTATCTGGAAGATGTTGAAACCAACCGCGGCATGATCGCCCACCAGCTGGAAGAAACCATGACCGTCATGGATGATCCCTCCTGCGGCATCCGGGAGAACAGGCTGAATGAACTCCTGATGCACGCTGTCACATTTTCTGATTTCTATAAACCATACGCGGACTACAAGTCCCTGTATGACTTCCCGGTCGTGAACAAGACGATCCTGAAGGAGCATATGGAAGAAAATACCGTATCCTATCTCGCGGACAGAAAGGATTCGGTCAAAAGAAAAACCAGCGGTTCCACCGGCACGCCATTCGGTGTCCCCTGGGATCACAGGAAATGGAGCAAGGCTGCCGCTGACCTGAAGTACTTCTCCTATATGGCAGGTGCGGGATTCTCCGGCAGGATCGTCCAGATGGTCGTCCTGCATAACAAACTGCCGCTTGCCCAGCAGATCAAAACAAATGTCTATTATGTCTATGCGGACTATCTCGATGACGAGAACTGTCTGCGTATGTATAAGGAAATCGAGGAACTGAACCCTATCCTCCTGATCGGTACCGCTTATATCCTGGATGCCCTGGCAGATTACCTGGTAAGACATCCGGAACTGAAGACTTCCATCCATCTCAACGGCATCGTCCCGACAGCCCAGGCTGTGGATGAAAAGACAAAAAAGATCCTGCGTGAATTCTACCAGGCACCTGTTTACTGCAGATACCGCTGTGAGGAAGTCGGCGCCATTGCCATCGAAGACGGCACAGGCAACGGATACCGCCTCAACGAAGCCAGCCTGTTTGTAGAGATCCTGAAAATGGACAGCGATGAGCCGGCAGAGGAAGGCGAGATCGGCAGAGTGGTAATTACGGACTTCTTCAGCCATGCCTTCCCGATGATCCGCTATGATATCGGCGACCTGGCTTCCTATAAGACCGTAGACGGGAAAATGTACCTGAACGAACTCGTCGGCAAGGCAAACGACCTGCTGTACGCAACAGACGGAACACCTACCTCCCCGACCATGTACCGCTTCTTCATGTACAACTATTTCACTGTCAAACAGTATCAGATCATCCAGAATACCTTGAAGGACTTCGTCATGATCCTGAACACGACAGATCATTCCCTGGAAGCGGATATTACGGAAAAGATGAAGGAGATCTTCGGCGATGATATGAACCTGACATTTGAGTATGTCGATGAGATCCCGAAGCTCAGGAGCGGAAAGACCCGCATCTCCGTCTGCAATATTCAGTTCTAACAGTCAAACAGGCTGTCCTTAACGGACAGCCTGTTT
>CACZPD010000036.1 GCA_902782955.1 uncultured Erysipelotrichaceae bacterium | reverse complement strand
TATTCTTCGGCGGAAATGACCAGGAAGGCGAACTCAGTCTGATCGGCAGGACCGATGTAAATATGCTCGTAACGGTCAATCCGAATACGCATCAGATCTCCATCGTTTCCGTGCCGCGTGATTCCTACATTCCAAATCCGGCGCTCGGATACGGCAATGACAAACTGACGCATCTGGGCATCAACGGGATCGAGAATACATTAAGCGGTCTCAGCAATTATTTCGGAATTCCGGTCGATCATTATGTCCTGATCAACTTCACAACATATAAGAAGATCATTGATGCGCTGGGCGGCATTGATGTATACAACCCATACGCATTCCGCTATACCTGGGATAAGAATTACCAGTTCGAAGAAGGCAATATCCATCTGGACGGCCAGGCTGCGCTGTATTACGTCAGGGAGCGTTATACCCTGCCGGACGGTGACTTCGGCCGCAACATGCACCAGCAGATCGTTATGAGCGCGATCCTGGATAAAGTCACTTCCCCGGAAGTCATAACGAAGTTCGATAAACTGCTTTCCGCAATGAAAGGAACCTTCGTGACAGACCTGTCCGACAGTGCCATCTACGGCATCTGCGAGAAGCAGCTGGATGAACAGGTCACATGGAACACCGTACGGTATGGTGTTCTGGGTACGACCGGCGGAGCAGTCTGTGCGGCAGCGCCGGGTCAGAAACTGTCCGTTGTATTCCCTTATGAAAACCAGGTGGATTTCGTCAGTTCCGTCATGGATAATGTCATCAACGGCAATATCATGGAACAGCAGGAGATCCCTGAAGGCGTCCATTACTGATGAAGAAAACCGCTGTTTGAACAGCGGTTTTTACTTTGTATAGTAGATCGTGGTGTTATCCGCGACTGAGGAAGTGATCCATGTGTTGGCACCGATCACCGAATTGTTTCCGATCACGGTCGTTCCGCCGAGGATCGTAGCGTTTGCGTATACGACCACATGATTCCCGATATCCGGATGACGTTTCCCGCCTTTGACCGGAAAACCATTCTCATCCATCTCAAAGCTCTTCGCGCCGATCGTTACGCCCTGATACAGTTTGACGTGATGTCCCAGCCGGGCAGTTTCACCGATTACGATGCCGGTTCCGTGATCAATGCAGAAATACTCACCGATCTTGGCTCCGGGATTGATATCGATCCCGGTTTTTTCATGGGCATATTCCGACATGATGCGCGCGATATAATAGAATCCTTCCACATAGAGGATATGTGCGATCCTGTAAATAAAGATCGCATAGAATCCGGGATAACAGAGGATGACCTGTGCCTTGCTTTTCGCGGCCGGATCCCCGTCGTATATTGCCTGGATGTCGGTCAGGATCCTGCCCTTCACTTCCGGCAGCTGCTGGAGAAACGCATTCACGTTCTTCTCGATAAAATTTACATTTTCATTGCTGTGGTACAATTCGGACATCATGGTTTCCCTGACATCTGTCTCAAGGCTCCGGACCAGTTCTTCCCCGAAAAGATCATGATACTGATAGTAGTCCGGAAACATCAGTGCCTGGATCTCCTTCATCAGACGGATGACCTGTTTCCTCTGCGGGAACATACCGCCGTGGATCAGGTCTTCATCTGTAACCTCATCCAGTTCCCGGATCAGCTGAATGTAGCGGTTCATGATCCACTCCCGTAAAGCGGCGTAGACAGATAGCGGTCCCCGGAATCCGGGAGAAGCACCACGATATTCTTTCCGGCATACGTTTCCTGTTCCGCAAGCTGAACAGCAGCCCATAATGCGGCCCCGGAAGAAATACCTGTCAGAAGACCTTCCGTTACTGCCAGCATCTTTCCTGTCTCAAAAGCATCTTCATTCCGGACCCGGATGATCTCATCATAGATGCCGGTATCGAGCACTTCCGGGATAAATCCCGCACCGATACCCTGGATCTTGTGGGCACCTGCCGGATCTCCTGACAGGACTGCGCTGGTGTCCGGTTCCACCGCGACAATCCGGATATCCGGATTCTTTTCCTTCAGATATCTGCCTGTCCCGGTAATCGTTCCGCCGGTTCCGACTCCGGCAACGAATACATCCGCTTTCCCGTCTGTATCCTGCCAGATCTCAGGACCTGTTGTTTCATAATGCGCCTTCCAGTTTGCCGGATTGACAAACTGGCCGGCGATCAGACTTCCGGGTGTTTTTTCTGCGATCTCTTCCGCTTTCCGGATTGCGCCGCTCATGCCGTATTTGCCATCCGACAGGACCACTTCCGCGCCGTATCCCCTCATCAGGGCAATTCTCTCCGCAGACATGGTGTCCGGCATGACTACGATCATGCGGTATCCTTTTACAGCAGCGATCATACTGAGACCTATGCCGGTATTGCCGCTTGTCGGTTCAATGATCGTTCCTCCGGGCTTCAGAATGCCTCTTTCCTCTGCGTCCCGGACCATCTTATCCGCCACACGGTCCTTGACAGACCCGGCCGGATTAAAGAGTTCTACTTTCGCAAGCAGTTTTGCTTTCAGATTCAGTTTTTTCTCAAGATTGACCAGTTCCAGAAGCGGAGTGCTTCCGATCAGCTGTGCGGCTGAAGTATAGATCCTGCCCATATAATACCTCCTGCTTTATAAAAAGCCCGGTCATTGAAACCGGACTCGACGATTGAATTCTGAAACTTGAGCCCGGTTTCCTATTCTTTGCGGCAGCAGCCGCTCTGTACAGACAACAGAAACATACGGACCCCTTTCCAATTATAAACTTGTCCTAATAGTATCCTTCTATAAAGGGAATGTCAACGGAAACGATCAGCTGTCTGTCAGTACTTTCTTCCGGAAGATCTGCTTTTCCTCCTCCGTGATCATCAGTCCGTCCCGCAGAAATGAATCTATATTTCCAAACAATTCCTGTATGCCTTTCTGTGCCGCAAAAAGATACTCATTACGGGCTGAGTACAGCAGCCATGCCTGATCTGCTTCTTCCCTTGTGATCCTTCCGCTCCGGACTGCATTCTCCAGTTCAGCTTTATTTCTCGGGCCGTTCCTTATGTTGGTATACAGATAGTCCGCCAGGATATCTTCTTCAGGTACACCTAACAGTGCCTCGGTAAACGCCGCTGTAAGACCGCATCTGTCTTTTCCTTCCGAACAGTGCCACAGAACAGACCCTTCTGTGTAATCAAACCCGATCAGGAAATGAAGTACATCTGAAAATGCTTTACGGCATGATTCATCACAGACCATCATCCGGTACAGCCATTCCATCCCGATCAGTGTTGTCCCCTGCTTCCTGGTCTCTTCTTCATGCGTTATGCCGACTTTCGCTTCGGTAAATACAGGCATGGAATAATACCGCACACCCGGTATCCTGCGGTCAGGCCTCTGTGCAGCTTCTGACGGTGTACGCAGATCGATAACAGCCGCAAGTCCTGCCTGATCTTTCAGTATCCTGCAGTCCTCATCGCTGATGCCGCATATCTCACAGCAGCGCAGAAGGACATGGTTCCGGATCTTTCTGCCATCCGCGGTTTTCATTCCGCCGAGACTGCGGCAGTTCGTGGCTCCGGATAATTCAATTACTCTTTCTGAGGGCATAATGGACCCCTTTCTTTCCGCCATCATACCAAATGAAAAGCAGACGTTCAACCGGACGTCTGCCATGTGTCTGATCTCTCAGAGAATGTCGATATATTTCTTCTCTTCTTTTTCTTTCTGTTCAGCTGTCGGGATCTCGAGCGTCAGGATACCGTTGCTGAAGGAAGCGTGGATATCGGTTTCGCGGATCGCGTCGCCGACATAGAAACTTCTTTCACATGTACCTGTATATCTTTCCTGACGGATGACTGTTCCTTTGTCATCCTTTTCCTCGTTCGATGTATTGCGTGCAGCTTTGATCGAAAGATTGCCGTTGTACAGGCTGATCTCGATGTCTTCTTTCGCATAACCCGGCAGATCGATATCGAAGTAATACTTGCCGTCTTTTTCACGGATATCTGTCTTCATCATCTGATTGGCCGTGAAAAACGGTGTGCTTAATACATCATCAAAAAGATCAAATACGCTGTTAGCTGTTCTGTTTACCGGTGAGAATTTCATAGTTCATACCTCCTCATTCAATCGATATATATTTTTTCTGTTCCGCTTCCCGTTTTTCAGGAGTCGGAATCTCAACTGTCAGAATACCGTTCTCATAAGATGCCCTGACATCTTCTTCCCTTAACGCAGATCCGACATAATATGTCCTGGAACATGTTCCGTGATATCTCTCCTGCCGGACAACGCTGCCTTCTTTCTTCGGGGAATCTGCCTTATGAAGTGCGCGGACTGTCAGATTTCCGTTATACAGGCTGATCTCGATCTCTTCTTTCGCATACCCGCACATCTCAATGTCCAGGAAATACGCATCATTTGTCTTGCGGATATCCGTACGCATCAGATCACTGCGCGCAGCCGGCATATTAACGGTATCTTCCAGCAGTGCGTCCATAAAATCTTTTCTTTCAGGAATAAATCTCATACTGTGTACCTCTTTTCTTTTTGTTTACGATATCATTATACCGCAATAATTAGCACTGTCAATACATAAGTGCTAATTATGTAATTATTAATGCTTTCTTAATCATCTCAACAATCCCAATAAATCCCTTAATTAAAGGGGTTTTTATATTAGCAGACATATTTTCCGTATGCTAAAAAAGGGATTCATATGAACCCCTTTTATACATTGATAGCCGTATGTGTTTTGTTCAGCTGCTGAATCAGGTACGGGACCGCGAAGATACAGACGATCATTGTGACAAAATTGTATCCGAGATTATAGGACAGTGAGAATGTCCACGCTTCCACACTTCCGGCAGCAGTCCCTTCTGCCCAGTAGTATGCGCCTGACAGCACAGTGCAGAGGTACTTCAGCAGCATGGACAGCACGATGCCGTAGGATTTCTTTTCTTTCAGATACCAGTAGGTAAATACGAACGTTCCGATCGCAAACAACACGGCCGCTATTGTGGTTATGACGGAAGCAGGAAAACTGTACCGGATTCCCGCAAAGGAAAGCAGTCCTGTCGCAAGAGACATGCAGACGGAGAGGACATTCCCGGTTTCCCTGAGCGGCCACAGCAGCGACGCGAGACCGCAGACAAGCAGCGGCAGCAGATAGTCCAGCGCGATCTGGACAGGATGGACGAAATACATCGGGAAGCCTATGACGATCGTCATGATCCAGGATAATACCGCGACACATGCGCCGTCCTTCCAGCCGAGATGGTATGAAGCGATAAATACCGCGATCAGTTCCAGCTCGATCGATCCGCCGTTCGGCATTTTCAGGATCGGTATCAGATCTCCGGCAAATTTAAGCACAACATATAAAGCAATGTAGATGGCCATATAGGCAAGTTTTCTGGTCAGACTGTTCTTAGACATAAAAACACCTCCGTTCGAAGGCGCAAAGAGTATTGGAACTCCCTACGCTAGTCTTAACTAGATCAGGTGATAAGGGTATTTCTCAGCATAACAGCACCCCTGTTCACGAAAAGTATTATAGCATGTTTTGTGCTAAAATAAAAACAGAATGTCCAATGAGGAAAGGAACGGAGATATGCGGCAGGAAGATCAGGAGATCCGTCTGTATGAAATGGAATACGCAGACGGCAGACAGGCAAGGATATATGAGAACGGCGAAGTGATGCATTCCGCCGCCTATACGGAAGAAGGCTGTCATTATGATCTTGTCTTCGACTACATGAAGACCATGAATGTAATGTTTGATCTTTCTGATGACATCCATGATATCCTCCTGATCGGCGGTGCCGGATACTCCTATCCGAAATATGTCATCAGCCATTATCCTGAAGTCCGGATGGATGTCGTGGATATCGATCCCATGGCATATGAGACCGCAAAGATGTATTTCTATCTGGATGAGCTGATCCGGGAATTTGACCTTGAGAATAACCGGAGGCTGATCCCTGTGACAGATGACGGCCGGCATTATCTGGAAACAGCTGAAAAAACATATGATGTCATTATTAATGACGCGTATAACGGCATTGTCCCTGTTGTATCACTCGTCACTGCCGAAGCATGCAGGACCGTAAAAGACCATCTGCGGGAAAACGGGATGTATGTCATCAATGTTCCCGGGTATAAGCGCATGAAAAAATCGAAATACATGCTGGATGTCATTGCATCCCTGCAGACTGTATTCCGATCTGTTATCGTGATACGCGCTTCCGGCAGATTTGCCGGCAGCTATACATGCAATTATATTGTCGTAGCTTCCGACCGCTATGATAAAGCAGAAGGAATGCTGAAGTATGATCTGGATGACGCCTCTGTCATCACGGATGAAAATGCTGAATCAATCGAAGAGAATTATCATGTCTGAGAATTCTCTTTTTTCTTGAGCATGGAAGCAATGATCACCTGGTCGGTATATTTCATTCCCTCTTTGCCGATATTGCCGACAGTGGTTACAGTTTCGTCGGTCAGGGTGCGGATGATTCCCGTATCGGGAAGATAGTGTTTACCGCTCATGACCATGCGGTGGGCAAGAAGCGAAGCCTCCAGACCGCTGTTGATCTTGGCGGCACAGGAGATCTTTGCGCCGTCGCAGATGATGCCGGGCGTGATCGCCAGCGTACTGTCGATCGTATGGGCGATCGCATCGATGTCCCCGCCCAGCATATATGTCAGGGCAGCACCCGAAGAACACGTTGCGGAAATCGCGCCGCAGAAAGCGGAGAGCTTGCCGATATATTCTTTCTGGTAGATCGTCAGGAGCGCGGAGAAAACAAGCGAACGATACAGTTTTTCTTCATCGATTCCCTTCTTTTCCGCATAGACGATCAGCGGTACGGAACACGAGATGCCCTGGTTGCCGGATCCGGAATTGATGATGACCGGCATATCACATCCGCCCATCCGTGCTTCCGAAGCAGCGGAAGCATAAGCCCGCATCTCATGAAAAATATCATCTTCATACTGGTCAAGGATCAGTTTTCCGATCCCGATACCGTATGTCCCTTTCATGCCTTCCCTCGCGATCGCCATATTGCACCGGATCAGGCGGGAGATGACAGGTTCTACCTTTGCAAGGTCAATTTCATCCGCAAATGTCTTGATATTCTGCAGATTCAGTCCTGAACGGTCCGCCGATTCGCTTTTTTCCGCTACCTTGTCATTCAGGAATAACACTTCTCCGTTTTTGGTGATCTGATAAATATTTGTGTGATCATAACGCACTTCCACGCTGACAGTATCCTCCGCTTTCTTCAGAGTGATGATGAAATGAAGTGGGATATCGGATTCTAGATAGATCACTTCACATTTCCCGGCTTTTACAAACGCAGATGCCTCGGCAAGGTCTTCCTCCGTCACACCGGCCAGCACTTCCATGACCCTCCCGGGATCACCGCCGAAAGCGCCCATTGCGCAGGCTGTTTCAATACCGGTCAGACCATGGGAATTGGGAATGAATACACAGCGGACATTCTTGATCATGTTGCCGCTGCATTCCGCCGTAATGCTGTCGGGCTTTTCCCCGAGTTCCCTGCGCGCAAGTGCCGCCGCATACGCCAGGGCGATCGGTTCCGTACATCCCATTGCCGGGATCATTTCTTCTTCCATGATCTGCAGAAATGATGTTTCGATGTTTTTATCCATATTCCTTCTCCTAACTGCCGAGATTCAGCCGGATCACACGGTCTTTGGTCACCGCATCCACTGTTCCGTCTTCGGAAACGACGATCCCGATGAATATACTGCCGAGTTCTGCCTTTCGCTTGATGTAATTGAGCGTCGAATTGAATCTGGCTCCCCTGGCGAGACTGCCCTTCGTGACAGCGTCACCGTCCAGAATCGCACCGATGCAGGCACAGGTGCAGTCAGTGTCCATGATGACTGCGCCGTCGATCGATGTGAGATATGAGACGATCTCCGCATCCCCTGAAAGATCAATGCCTGCGATCCCGGTCCCGCTTTTCATGGTGCAGATCCGATGCGTTTCCTGTTTGATCTCTTCAGGAGATCCGATGATCAGTATCGTTCCGTGGCGCTGTCTTCCTGCCGTACGCACGACAGTTTCCAGCCGCAGGATCCTGTCTTCATCCAGTCCGCGGAATAGATTCTGCATTTCCCTGTGAAGTCCGGATTCTGTTTTCTGTACGTGGATATGGTAACGTGCATTGTAGTAGGACAGCTTTTTCCCGCCTTCATAGGTAATGGTCCAGGACATATGCCCCCACATCCGTACTTTACATTCCGTCGGATTTTCCTCTTCCCTTGTCAGCCCGATAACTTTATTGCCTGTACCGATGACAAGCGCAACAGATTTGTCTGATAATTCCAGCAGTTTGCGGATCTGTCTGAGATTATCAGGCACAAACAGGACCGGATCGCTGAATGCGACATCCAGTCCGTTTTTCCGCGTTCTCCTGTCCCTTGTAACATCGAAGCGCGGTATGTAAAGTTTGCTGTTGGCATAGGCTTTTTCATATGTCAGAGCGCACAGATTCTGTATGAAATTGATATCCAGCCGGTAAAACCCGTAGAAGAATTCCGTCACACCCGAAGATATCAGCAATTCGAACATATATGCGATCTTCAGCCGCCTGATGCCGTAAGCAGTCAGCTGGTGCAGAAGCTCCCGGCAGAATTGCTCCGTAATAAACTGCAGCGGCGAAATATTGTCCTCCCGGAAGTCGACCATGATGAAATAACCGTCATGGTAACATGTATAGGAATTCTCAAAATTCTCGATTTCCGCCGCGTCGCCGACTTTTGACAAAAGAATCTCATTTGAACTTTTTGTGACGGTCGCGATCTTGTATCCTTTTCTGATCCCTTCATCCGGACTTCTTTTGACCAGTGAAAAATGAATCCGGAAATCCGGAACATCCTTCGGATCATTATAAAGATGTTTCATGTAAGCATGATAAAGATCACGGAGTTTCAGAAACAGTTCGTCTCTTGTTGTACCGTCCTCTTCCGCCAGGCGGTTCCAGTAATTCTTTTTCATAGATTATCTCCATAAAAAGTATATCAAATTCACGCATGCATATGAAAGAAAAACGAGATCAAAGCTGTTTGATCTCTTTTCTTTCAGGCTTCAGGTTGCCTGTTTTGCTTTCTCTTTTCAGCATGACAGCGTCGACCTCTTCCGGCGTGATACCCTTTTCTGCCATCAGGACAACAAGATGATACAGATAATCATTGATCTCGCCGATCAGTTCTTCTTTTGATCCCTGCATTGCCGCAATGATCACCTCGGTATTTTCCTCGCCGAGCTTTTTCAGTATTTTTTCAAGGCCTTTGTCAAACAGATAGTTCGTATAGCTGCCTTCCATGGGTTCTTTTTTTCTTGCCATGGCGACCTGGTACATATTTTCAATTCCCTGCATCTGTTTCATCTCCTTCTATCGTTCTGTAAAAACAGCTGTGATGCCCCGTATGGCATGCCGCGCCGACCTGTTCCACTTTCAGAAGGATCGTATCGTTGTCGCAGTCTATATCCATTTCCTTCACATACTGAAAGTGTCCGCTGGTCTCACCTTTGATCCAGAGAGACTGCCGGCTGCGGGACCAGTATACGCCCCGGCCGGTCTCAAGCGTTTTCACGAACGCTTCTTCGTTCATATACGCCAGCATGAGAACTTCCTTCGTCTCACAGTCCTGGACGATGCACGGAACAAGTCCGTTTCCTTTTTCAAAATCAGGACGGATCATAATCGCATCGGTATTCCTTTCCCGCTGAGATATTCCTTGACATCTCTAACTGTATATTCCCCGTAATGGAACAGGCTGGCAGCCAGGGCCGCATCTGCGGCTTCTTCCTGAAATACTTCCGCAAAGTGTTCCAGTGTTCCGCCCCCGCCGCTTGCGATGACAGGCACATGCACCCTGCTGCGGACTGCTTTGAGAAACGGGATATCAAAACCCGCTTTTGTTCCATCCGCATCCATGCTGGTAAGCAGGATCTCGCCGGCACCTTTTCTGACACCTTCCTCGATCCAGTCGAGCGCATCGATACCGGTATCGATCGTGCCGCCGTGGATATACGCGGTCCAGCCGTTTCCGTCAGGACGAAGTTTTCCATCGACTGCCAGTACAACACACTGCGATCCGAACATGGAAGCCGCTTCCGAGATCAGGTCGGGATTCTTGATCGCCGCCGAGTTCAGGCTGACTTTATCCGCGCCTGCCCGCAGCAGTGCCACGATGTCTTTTGTCTCGGATATGCCGCCGCCGACCGTAAACGGAATAAACACCTTTTCCGCTGTTTTTTCAACGATCGAGATCATGGTCTTGCGTGCTTCCTGTGTCGCGGATATATCAAGAAAGACGAGTTCGTCCGCTCCCTGGCGGTTGTATGTTTCCGCCAGTTCGACCGGGTCTCCGACTGTCTTCAGTCCCACAAAATGAATTCCTTTTACAACACTGCCGTTCTTTACATCCAGACAGGGAATAATACGTTTTTTAATCATACAGCCACCTTCAGCGCTTCTTTCAGATCGATCCTTCCCGCATACAGCGCTTTTCCGATAATTGCCCCGTAAAGATCCATACTGCGCAGACGCCGGATATCATCGATATGATGGATCCCGCCGCTGGCTATGATCTGCAGGCCTGTGCTCTTACGCAGTGTTTCCAGCATGTCAAAAGCCGGACCGGTCAGTGTTCCGTCTCTGGAAATATCCGTAACGATCACGGTTCTTACACCGATCTCTTCCATGTGTTTCGCAAAGTCCGTATAGTACAGCGAACTGCCTTCCAGCCATCCGTCGATCTTGACATATCCGTCCAGACAGTCGATGCCTACGGCTATTCTTTCCCCGTATCTGCGGACTGCTTCGATCAGAAGCCGTTCATCTTTTACTGCGCTTGTTCCGAGGATCACCCTGTCGATTCCCGAGGAAAGACACTGGTCGATATCATCCATTGTCCGGATGCCGCCGCCCAGTTCAGCCGGCATGGAAACTGACCTGGCTGCTTTGAATATTTCCTCACGGTTTACCGGACGTCCTGTTTTGGCACCGTCCAGATCGACGATATGCAGATAGGAAGCACCTGACGCTTCAAATGACGCAGCCACATCCAGAATGGATGTTCCGACAACTTCCTTCCTGCCGTAATCTCCCTGATACAGTCTGACCGGCTGTCCGCCGATCACATCTATTGCAGGCAAAATGATCATCTGAATTCCTCCGCGAAATACTTCAGTATTTTCAATCCGTCATCACTGCTCTTCTCCGGATGAAACTGGCATCCCATAACATTGTCTTTCTGCACAAGACCCGGCACTTTAACTTCCCCGTACCATGAATACGCAGGACATTCCTCATCCCGGATATCCGACGCGCAGTAGGAATGTACATAATACATACATGCGTGTTCCGGCAGGATCTTCTTCAGCGGATGATCAGTCTGCCATTCCAGATCATTCCATCCGATCTCCGGTACCGGCAGTTCCGTCTGCATAAGCCGGATCTTACCCTGCAGGAAACCGAATCCTTCGGTATATCCGTTTTCTTCGCTCTCTTCATACAGCATCTGCATACCGAGACAGATACCGAGCAGCGGCTTTCCCTGCTCCGTCATCCTGCGGACCGGTTCAAACAGCCCTCTGTTCTGAATCTCTTCCATACAGTCGCGGAAAGCACCCACTCCCGGCAGGATCAGTTTTTCACAGGCATCCAGCACAGATGCATCACTGCTGATCACACAGGGTATTCCCAGTTTTTTCAGCGCATTCTCGACACTGCGAAGATTTCCTTTTCCGTAATCGATGATTCCGATCATTCCAGAGATCCTTTCGTACTCAGAACCTCATCTCCCTGAACGGCAATCGCCGCCCGGAACGCATGGGCAAATGATTTGAAGATCGCTTCGGCTTTATGATGCTCATTCTGTCCCCAGCGTACGTTGATATGCAGGGTGATGCCGGCATGCACTGCCAGTGCCCTGAAAAATTCTTCAACCATCTCTGTGCTCAGCATACCGATCTGATCACGTTTCCAGTCACACTGGAACACAAGATACGGGCGTCCGGAAATATCAAGGGCTGTTTCCGCCAGTGCTTCATCCATCGGAAGCAGGAAAAAACCATATCGGGCGATTCCTTTTCTGTCACCCAGAGCTTCCCGTATCACCTTTCCCAGAACGATCCCGCAGTCTTCAACCGTGTGATGGTCATCCACATCCAGATCACCGTCCGCAAACAGTTTCAGATCGATCCCCGCATGGTATGCAAAGAGCGTCAGCATGTGATCGAAAAAACCGATGCCGGTGGATATTTCCGCATCTCCCGACCCGTCCAGATCGATCCTGCAGTCAATGACCGTTTCTTTTGTTTCCCTTCTCAGCTCTGCTTCTCTCATTGAAATACCTCCTTCAGGACGGCAGCCACCTGCCCGTTCTCTTCTTTATTTCCGATCGTGATCCGGAATGATGTTTCATCACGGTAACTGCGGATCACGATTCCTTTTTTCTGCAGCGCTTCCAGCAGCTCACTGCGCTTTTCAGAGCGGCAGTACAGGAAATTCGCATGGCTTTCCAGAACGGTCAGATCCGGAAATGTTTTAAGCAGGTCATACATCCTGTCTCTTTCCGCCATGATCTCCTTTACGGTTTCCGCTGCTTTTTCACTGTTTTCGAGGACAATGCGTCCGATCGTCTGGCTGTATGCGTTCAGTGCGTATGGCACAAAATCCCTTTTCAGTTCTTCCATGACAGATGCTTTCCCGCACAGGAATCCGACGCGGGCAGCCGCGATGCCGAAAGCTTTTGAAAGTGTTCTTGTTACAAACAGATTATCATATTGCTCACAATATGCGGAAACACTCTTTTCACCGGAAAACTCAATATATGCCTCGTCAATTACAACGGGAATGTCAGAACATGCCTGTACGATGGCAAGGACCTTCTCATCCGGTATATAGCCGCCGGTAGGGTTGTTCGGGTTGGAAAACATGATCATGGCGGCATTCTGTTCTTTTGCGGTATTTATAAAATCCTGCACATCCCATGTCCCGTCCGGTTCCGTCCGGTATTTCCTGACATCCGCTTCATAGGAACTCGCATAATAATCATACATGGAGAAGTCCGGTTCCAGCGTAAACAGAACTTTGCCTTTTCCGAGATATGTGCCGATCAGATATCCCAGCATCTGGTCGGATCCGTTGCCTGCCAGGAGGTTTTCTTCCTTCAGTCCGGCATACTGCGCATATGCGCAGAGAAGCGCATGCATCGAAGTATCCGGATATCGGTTTGACGGGATCTCCGCCAGAGCCGCAATGATCTTTTCCGCCAGTTCACGATCGAGTCCGTGCCAGCATTCATTCGCGTTGAGCAGGATGCCCTTCTGTTCATGTGCGGTATAGCTTTCCACCTGTTTCATGCTTTGACCCTCACTTTTACAGCGTTCGCATGTCCTTCCAGATCTTCCTCTTCCGCCAGCGTGATAATATCGTCAGCCGCTTTTCTGAGCGCTTCTTCCGTATAGTGCAGGAAGGATGATTTCCGGATAAAGGCATCCACGCCCAGTGCGCTGGAGAAGCGCGCTGTCCCGCTGGTCGGCAGGACATGGTTGGTGCCTCCATAGTAATCTCCTATCGTTTCACACGTATATCTGCCGAGGAATACCGAGCCGGCGTTCCGGACGCTGCTGAGATAACGCATCGGATCCTCAACCGCCAGTTCCAGATGTTCCGGCGCGATCTCATTGGCACAGTCAATGCATTCTTCTATGGAATCAAATACGATGCAGGCACTGTAATCTGCCAGGGAATCTTCCACGATCTCCTTTTTCGGCAGCTTCATCATCTGTTCTTTGATGCATGCGTCCGTCTTGTCCGCAAGCTCCGCGCAGTCTGTCAGAAGGATCGCGCTGGCCATCGGGTCATGTTCCGCCTGTGAAAGCAGGTCTGCCGCGACATAGGCGGGATCCGCGGAACTGTCCGCTACGACCAGTATTTCAGAAGGACCGGCGATCATATCAATATCGACCGTCCCGTAAACAAGCTTCTTGGATGCCGCTACATAGATATTTCCCGGACCGACGATCTTGTCGACCCGTTTGATGGTTTCTGTCCCGTATGCCAGCGCCGCGATCGCCTGTGCCCCGCCGACTTTATAGATCTCATCCACACCTGCCAGTTTTGCGGCATAGAGGATATTCGGTGACAGGGATCCGTCCTTCTGCGGCGGCGTCACCATGACGATCCGGGAAGCACCGGCGACTTTTGCCGGGATCACATTCATCAATACAGAACTCGGATACTGCGCCCTTCCGCCGGGCACATAGACACCCACCGATTCCAGCGGCAGGACTCTCTGACCGAGATAGATGCCGTCTTCCCTCTGCAGGATATAGTTGTTCTGTTTCTGTGCTTCATGAAATGAAAGAATGTTTTTTGCGGCATTCTGCAGAGCTTTCCGGAATGCGGGCCTGCAGAATTTTTCCGCAGCTTTGATCTCCGCGTCGCTCACCCGCAGGGTTTCCAGATGCACACCGTCGAACTGTTCGGTATATGCCAGAAGCGCTGCGTCCTGGTTCATGATGACCCGGTCAATGATCGCCTGCGCCTGGGTCAGGATATCCAGACCGATTCCCTTCCTTCTGGCAAGGAGGTAGTTTTTCAGTTTTTCCTTATCCTTCGCATCTATTCTTCTGAGCATCTTTTTTCCACCATTCCTTTCATGTCTTCCAGCAGTGCCATGATCTCATCCTGTTTCAGCCGGAAACTGGCTTTATTCACGATCAGGCGGGCACTGATTTCTTCAACGGTATCAAATACCACAAGACCGTTTTCCTTCAGGGTCGTACCGGTCTCCATAATATCGATAATTCCATCGCATAATCCAAGCAGCGGGGCCAGTTCAACAGATCCTTCGATCCGGATGATCTCCACATCCATTCCTTTGTTATGGAAGTATTTTCTCGCCACTTCCGGATATTTGGAAGCGATCCGTACCAGTCCGTTCTTCGCAAGCGGATTCCGCCCCGGCAGCCCGCCCAGTATGAAGCGGCATTGTCCGATCTTCAGATCCAGCAGTTCATAATATTCTCCCGGATTTTCGATCAGCGTATCCTTCCCAGTCACTGCCGCGTCCGCAACACCATGTTCCACATAGGTGATGCAGTCTGCCGCTTTTGCCAGAAAATAACGTATATCCTTTACGGAATCCTGGAAAACGAGGCTTCTTCCCTTGTTTTCCAGCGCTTCCGTTCCGTATCCGCATTCTTTCAGGAGTTTGACTGTTGCTTTTTCCAGTCTTCCTTTTGTCAGTGCTATCGACAGCATATCACTCACCGCCTTCTTCCGGCATCAGTTCCACCGGTCCGTCTTTCTGCATTTCTTTTGCCATGCGCATGGCAGAAACGAGATCATCCTTCTTAAAGAAGAGTTTCCGGATCTCCTTCTTTTCCGTCTTTACCGCATCCAGGAGATAATCCAGCTTGATGCTGAAACCGATCGCAGGGAGCTGTCTTCCGAGTTTATTCAGAAGATCATCATACCGGCCGCCGCTGAGTACAGCCGTCCCTGCCCCGTTGACATAGGCCTGGAAAATAATACCGGTATAATAATCCAGCTGGGCGGCTTTGCCGAGATCGAAGCGTACATGTTCACCGTATCCCAGTTCTTCCAGCATGGTTTTCAGGCGCTCCAGCTTGCGGATCTCCTGCAGGAGTGAATCAGAGAAACAAAGTTCTTCCGTACGGGCAAATACATCTATGCCGGACATCAGTGCGAGTTTCTGAAAGAACAGTTCCTGCTTTGCGGTCAGGCCAAGACCTTTTACCATCTTTTCAATATCCGGTATGGACTTCTTATCGATCAGGCCGGCAAGTTCCTTTCCGGTCTCTTCATCGATCCCCGCTTCCCTGCATGCCATCAGGAATACGGCACTCGTGCCGATCTCAAGAATATAGCCTTCGCAGCCGGAAGCTTCCAGCACATCAAGGGCGCAGCACAGAACTTCCAGGTCACCGCTTTCATCCATTCCTACCAGTTCGATCCCGCAGTCGGTAACAGCGTTCCGCTTGCCGGCAAACGACTCATTGATCCGGTAAACATCCCCGCAGTAGGCAAATCGGTACGGAGGCTTTGTGGTATTGAACTTTGTCACACAGAGCCTTGCGATCGGCAGCGTCATATCCCCTCTCAGGGTCATAACCTTGCCTTCGGAGGAAGTCAGTTTGTACATTTTTGTTTCTTCAAGTTCCTCATACGCATTCTGATATGTCGCGTAGTATTCGATCAGAGGGGTCTCGATCTGACGATAACCATATCTTCTGAACACATCCAGAAATACCGATCTGAGTCTTTCCTTTTCCCGGCATTCTTCCGGAAACAAGTCCTGCATACCCTGCGGAAGCTGTATCTGTTTCATATCCTTTTTCTCCTGTATCCAAAAAAACGCCCCGCCAAGGGACGTCTTTCATAACGTGATTCCACCCAAATTCGCCATGCCCTCACAGACACAGCCTCATGAAGTACAAACATACTTCTGTACGTTAACGGGTACTTGCGTCGTTTCCTACTGTATGGTTCGGAAACGCTGCTCCGGGATGTGTTTCAACAGGACGGATCGGCTTCTTTTCACCGGATGAAGCTCTCTTTTTCCACCGCTTTCTGCCTACTTTTTCCCTTCACTGCATTTACCAGTATATTAGAAAAAATACAGCATGTTGTCAATCATTTTTGAAAATGATTTTCAAAAAATGAAATCGTTTTCAGACAATCAGAATTCAACTGTTTCCGGTGCTGCTGTAAATGATGAGAAAGTCGCTCTGGCATTCTTCAGCCAGTAGACAGCAGTATTGCCGTCACCGGGCGCATACATCCTTCTGAGCGACTGGTAATCATCCAGCATGGATTCCTGTGCTTCGATCCTTTCATCCAGCACTGCTTCCGCTTCCACTCTGACCCATACCCCGTCTTTGAACGCGCAGATCTCAATTTTGGGATTGGCAGCCATCTGCTTTGCGACGTCTTTGGAAAGACCGGTCTGGATATACAGTCTGTCTTCAAAGATATGTGCTGTGCCGAACGGTCTGACTCGGGGCTGGTCCTTGTCAGCTGTTGCCAGGTAGTACGTACCTGCTTCTTTTAAGAATGTGCATACTCTTTCAATGTTTGTCATATTTCCTCCTTATCATTTTTTCAGGACAGCCTTCCGGTCGCCAGCGCTGTCAGGAATACTTCCAGCATGGCAATAACGGGAAGACCGATGGTAAACTTTGGCTTGCGGATCTTGTGGCGGAACATCACCATGCCGAGCAGGCCGCCGAATATGCCGGCCGCTGACAGGACGATCAGATGAATTTCAGGGATCCTCCAGTGATTTTGTATGGCATACATTTTATCCAGTCCGAATGCCGCGAAACTGATCAGATTCAGAACACCCCATATCAGGATCAGATAATTCATAACGGCGTCCTGATCTTGTCGATGCGGATATGCCACGGATCACGGGTGCCGATATTGTATGCCTTCGCAAAATTACCCTGATTGATCGCAAGGCCGATATAATCCATGGAATTCACATAGAGAAGATATTCCCCGATCTGCACATCCGCAAATGTGTGGCTGAACGGTACAAAAGAATGAAACCTGGTGGTTTTGCCGCAGAGGATCGCCACATCAGCGGATTCTCCGGGCCGGATTCCCAGTTTTTCAAACTGTTCGCGGGATATATTGGTCCATAAGGAGCCAAATCGTACATCCAGGGTTTCGATCGTTCCGAGGATGCTTGTTTCACTGATGACAGGATACATGCCCTTC
>CACZPD010000035.1 GCA_902782955.1 uncultured Erysipelotrichaceae bacterium | reverse complement strand
TCACGGAACCCACATGAATCGCCACTTTTCGTCATTTTTTCGTGTTTTTTCTGGGATTTACTCGCCACGCTGCTTCATTGTCGGGAACAGAAGAACGTCTCTGATGGATTCCTGTTCTGTAAACAGCATACATAACCGGTCAATACCATATCCGATCCCGCCTGCCGGAGGCATACCGTATTCCAGAGCTTCAACGAAATCCATATCAATATCATTGGCTTCCTCATTACCGAGATTCTTCTCCTTCAGCTGTTCCTCGAAACGCTCCAGCTGATCGATCGGGTTGTTGAGCTCTGTATATGCATTGGCGAATTCACTTCCGCCGATAAACAGTTCGAAACGGTCTACGAAACGCGGATCATCCGGGTTCTTTTTTGTAAGAGGGGAGATCTCCAGCGGATGACCGTAGAGGAATGTCGGCTGGATCAGAGTCTCTTCCACATACTTCTCAAAGAATTTGTTGATGATATGACCGTACTGCTTTTCGTGCGGTTCCAGTTCGATCTGATGTTCTTCCGCCAGACGCAGGCATTCATCCAGATCATTGATTGCACGGAAATCGATTCCTGTCTTTTCTCTGATTGCATCTGTCATGGAAACACGTGCCCATTTGCCGCTCAGATCGATATCATATCCTTTGTAGGAGAAGTTGTATTTACCTGCAACATTTTCTGCGATGGATTTGTACATGCCTTCGGTCAGGTCCATCATGCCTTCGAGATCACTGTATGCAAGATAAGCTTCCATCAGGGTAAATTCCGGGTTGTGATTTAAATCCATACCTTCGTTACGGAAAACACGGCCGATCTCATAGACAGCTTCCATACCGCCGACAAGCAGTCTCTTCAGAGGGAGTTCGAGGGCAATACGCAGATACATGTCCATATCCTGTGTATTATGGTGCGTCACAAAAGGACGCGCTGATGCGCCTGTAAGCAGGGTAGAAAGGATCGGTGTTTCCACTTCCGTAAAACCCTGGGAATCCATATAGCTGCGGATGCAGCGCAGGATAGCAGGACGCATGAATGCAACTCTGCGGCTTTCTTCATTCATGATCAGGTCGACATACCGTCTGCGGTAGCGTTCTTCCTTATCGGTCAGACCATGGAACTTTTCCGGCAGGGGACGAAGTGCCTTGGTCAGATGTGTATATTCATGTGCTTCAACAGAAAGCTCACCGGACTGCGTGCGGATCATACGTCCGCTGACACCGATGATATCGCCGATATCGCTTGCCTTGAATATTTCATATATGTCGTCGCCGACAATACGCTTGTTTACAACGATCTGGAACTCACCGTCTCTGTCCAGTACATGGAGAAATCCGAGTTTTCCCATACGCCGTTTTGTCTTGATGCGTCCGGCAACGGAAACAGGGTATTCCGTTTCATTCAGTTCTTCCAGTGTCTTTTCTCCGTATAATGCTTTGATTTCACCGGAACGGTGTGTTCTGTTGAACCGGTGTCCGAACGGGTCAATGCCGCTGTTCTGAAGATCTTCCATCTTCTTGCGGCGGGACAGTTCCTGATCGGACAGTTTTGTTTTGATTTCAGCCATGGTTATATCCTCCTTAAATATAAAAACTCTCCTCCATAGGGACGAGAGCTTGTTCGTGGTACCACCCTAATTCACACTGTAAAGTGCCTCTTATGTCTATATCGCAGACATGCGGTTTAAGCTCCGGAGTCTTTGTCAATCCGTTTCCCGTTTGTTTCTTTTCACCGGCCAGAAACTCTCTCTAAACGTTTCGCGGATCCGCTCTCCTTCATTGCTTGCCTGTTTATTCTATCATGTTTTTCTGAAATGAAAAGAAGATAAACCGTCCGTTTTATCTTTAAATACGTTATATTTACTGCAGAAAAACAGTGAGAGGGAAATATGATCAAAATGATAGTATTCGCTGCGATAGCTGCAGTCATAGAAATTATCCAGATGACAGCGTTTAATAAATCTGCCGCCGGCGGAAAAACCGATCCGGATGCAGTCACTGTTACCGCATACAGAGACGAGCCTTTTCCGGATGTTTATGATGAAAAGGAAGGGCGCAGCGTTTCATCCTACAGATATGTATGGGAATACCGTGGAAAGAAACATTCGCTTATACTCTGTGATTCCCATGGCCGCCAATGGGAACACTGTATCAGCGACTTTGCGGGACATCCGGATTTTGTGCCGGAAATAAGCATTACGGTCAACAGAAATACCGGCAGATATTATGTTCCTGAAAATGTTAGGGCGAGGAAAAGGAATGACCTTCTCAGTCTTGTCATTTCTCTGGCCGCAGGCTGGGTCATTACCAATATGATTTTTTGAGATTTCAGACTGAAACGAGGTAAGAAAATACTGTATAGTATAAAAAAGGATGTGTATATTATGAGCAATAAAACATTAAAAGTGATCCTCAGCAGCTTCATGATACTGTCATTGACAGCATGCGGAAACAAAGAAAAAGAACCGGATCCTGTTCCGACTCCGGAAGAACCTGAAGAAACGGAAATTCCGAAAGAACAGGAAACTCCTGAACCTGAAAATACCGGAGAAACAGAAGGTGAAAGTATTGAGCTCCAGCATGGTGAAGTATCAGGACAGGTTTATTGGAATGAATCTCTTGATCTGGTGATCGATCTTCCTGAAGGCTGGACGTTTGCGGATGACGAACAGCTGGCTGAAGTCAATAAACAGACCGGTGAAACCATGGACAGCGAGTTTGCCAAAAATATGCTTGAAAAGGGACTGACTGTAATCGATGCATATGCATACGATATGAGCCTTCCGGCGACGATCAATGTCGTAGTCTCTCAGAGTGATCAGGATGTTACAACCGGAAATACGGAACTTTTATACAGCATGTCGGAATCCACACTCAGAAAAGAATTTGAATCCCAGGGTTTTACAGATATTGAAATTACAGGACTGGAAGTAAATTTCATGGGTGAAACACATCCATGTCTGAAATCGACTGTAACCCAGCAGGAACAGCCGTTATACTACCGCCAGGTTTACTGCTATACAGGCAAATATCTGTATGTTGTCACGATCGTAACGCTCGGTGCCGACCACACGGAAGAATTATTCCAATACTTCGGTCATATAAACTAAAAACTGCCTTCGGGCAGTTTTCATTCTCTTGTATAGACCTGGTTGATGAACTGGACCAGCTGTTTTGCTTTCGGCCACAGATCCGAACTGTGCTCGGAATCGTTCATGCTGATGCAGAAGCTTGCGTCTTCCGTAAATCCGATAATATATGTATGGATCCGGTCATTGGCGCATTCAGCTGTTCCGGTTTTGGCATAGACCATGCCGCAGGAAGCTTCATCAATTCCGTATCCGACCGCTGTGGAATGCAGGATCGGTTTCAGCTGCTCCGCGATTTTAGCCCGGAAGCAGTTTTTCAGCACGGAAGGATTTGATTTGTACAGAAGGGAATTTCCGCTCTGTATCCTCTTGACGATATTCGGCTGCATCATCTTACCGTCATTGGCCATAGCCTGGGCAATGAGGGCAAGATGGAAGGGGGTGATCTCCGTATTTCCCTGCCCGAATGCCGTCTGTGCGATCGTGACCGGTTCCGCATTGCTGATATCGATGCGGGAGTGGATCGTGCAGAGGAACGGTATTTTGATATCGCTGCCGATCATCAGGTTCTTTGCCATCCTGTTCATGCGCTCGGCACCGATCTTGACGCCGAGATTTGCGAAGTAACAGTTGACGGAATTGTTCATTGCCTTTTCAAGATCGACTTCTCCCCACACCGCGTGTTCATAATTGGTGATGACAAAGTCGGAATCCGGCGCGTAATATTCCCCGGTATCGGTGTACGCGAAGAAATCATCCGGCAGGTTTTCATCGATATCCTTTTCGATGGCTGCTGCGGCAGTGACGATCTTGAAGGTACTTCCCGGCGGATCGTTTTCAAATGTCCCGCGTCTGAACTGGGCACCTTCGACATCACTTCCGATGAAGCTTTCCATATCATTGACATCATAGTCGATGTTGCTTTTGCTGGTGAAGCAGAGCACATCACCCGTCTTGTTATCCAGTACGATCACGCTGCCTTCCTGTCCGTTCAGGATCGATTCAAAAGCGTAATTCTGCAGCGCGTTGTCTGTTGTCAGGGTGACGGTCGCGCCTTTGTTTGCTTTGTCGAGTGTGAAGAGAAGATACTCATTCAATGATCCGCGCAGACCGTATTTGTTTTCACGGTTCTGGCTGACCGTATAATAGCCGAGCAGATAGGCGTAACTCCTGTTCTTCCCGGCAGGCGCGTAAGCGGGTATTCCCTCAACCGCGTTGCCCATGATCAGGGCACCGTCACGGTCGACGATATCCCCCTCCAGCGCATAATTCTTTACGGCGTCGTAAATGATCGTATTCCGCAGCGCCCGGGAATTGCTGTCAGCGGCCGGACGGATAAGATATTTGAACGAAAAGAAGGCGATAAACAGGAAACAGACGATGCAGGCTGCGAGTTCACTGATCCTGATCCTGACCCGTGTATGGGATTTGGAGCTGTTCTGTGACATCCGGATCCACCTCACTTTCCTTATATTTCCTGCCGTTATTCTGTGACAGAGATATCATCAGACCGGCAAAACTGAATACGATTGCCTGATAGGTCCCGCCCCTTGAAAGGAAGGGGATGGGGAGACCGGTAAACGGAATCAGGTTGCATGACCCCAGGATCACGATCATTGCCTGCAGGAACAGCATGATTGTAACACTGTAGACAAGAACGGAATCGGCAGGGTCGTATTCGGATATCTTTCTGGAGATCTCAGATCCCGAAATAAAGATCCTGAGAAACATCAGAACGGTGAAGAATGCCAGCGGCAGTCCGAAACCGGACGCCAGGGCGATAAACGCCATATCGCTCTCCGGTACAGGCAGGGCGCTGAAATTCACCGTATTGCCGAGCAGCCCGCTCATCCAGAGGGCCTTCTTTCCCTGCAGGAGCTGGTAGCCTGACCCGTACGGATCGGAATTCAGGTTCGCTGTCAGGGAGAAGCGGACATAGATTTTCTTGACGATCGGCCATATGAACGCGGAGAACCTGCTCAGCGTACCGCTTTCCGCCTGCGGAAGCAGTACTTTGTAAAGAACAAATGATCCGCCCACGACCATGACGCAGAACAGGAATATGGCGATCAGATAGATCCGCTTCGGCATGCTGTGGGGCATGAATATGCACAAGACCGAAAGATGCAGGAAAAACAGGATGAAGAATGAACCGAGTTCATGGATCAGTACGGATCCGGCAAGATTCAGCGCAAAGAACAGCGAGGAGATCACAAGGATAAACCATGTGCTTCGTTCACTTTTCGAAGAAAATAACGTCGAGTAGAAGATCAGTGCTGTGATCTTCGTAAAGTCGGTCAGCTGGAATGTGACAGGTCCTACAGTCAGCCAGGCTTTTGTCCCGTAGCCGTTCGGATCGACACCCTTGAAATAGAGAAGGGCATAGATGCCGGCTGCCATCAGGATCGCAAGATACAGCGTTACCGAATGGTTCAGCATTTTCCTGAACAGCTTATAGAACAGGATAAAAAGAAACGAGCAGCCGAACGATATCAGATATTTCACCGGACTGAAAACTGTCGGCGGATGATAGATCTCATCGACCAGAAACTGCAGGGCAGCACCGATGGAAGCCAGGACCGCAAAAGCAAAGAACAGTTTCATATCCCCGTCTTTGTTGTAGGTATGCGTGCCGAGGAAGGCTGTCACGATCAGGATCGGGATCAGCAGGATCAGGTAATTCAGCGAAGCTTCCCGGGACTTCAAAAACAGCAGTCCGCTCATGCCTACCTGTATGAGCACTGCCAGGATAATATATCGGTCGCTTCTGTCAACGGCCTCTTTTTCCGCGGCAGGCTCGCTGCCGCTTTTCTTCTTCGTAAAAAACATATGTTCTCCGATAAATATACAATAGAATAGCACGATTTTTTTCCGGTGCAAGTTCTGCGCAGTGAATCTTAAGAACCAAAATCATTCCTTCCTGCTTTAATCGGGTATGAAACTATTATAAAATGTTAGGAAAGGAAGCGGAATGAGAAACAGAATCAGGGCAGTATTTCTGGATATGGACAGCACGCTGTATTCCCATACCATTGACGGAATACCGCATTCAGCGCGTTTTGCGGTCGACCGTGCAAGAAGAAACAGTATACTGGTTTTTGCCTGTACAGGAAGACACCGCCTTGAAATGGAGCAGCTGAATCTGGAAGGAATCGAACTGGACGGATATGTCACTGTAAACGGCGCGCTCTGTTATGACAGGACAGGAGTTTTTTACAGACATCCCGTACCGGCTGAAGATATGGGCATCCTCTATGAGGAATTAAAAACAAATCCGTTTCCCTGTCTTTTTCTGGAAGAAGACAGAATGTATATGAATTATGCGGATGACCATGTACGCCATGTACAGGCGATGATCCATACACCAGTGCCGCCGGCGGAAGATATTGAAAGGATCCGGGAAAACCCGGTCTACATGTTTATTCCGTATACCGGCAGGGCGGTATGGGATCCCGTTCACTGCAGAATGCCGCATACTGCGTGTACGCACTGGTCTGATCTCGCTGTCGACGTCTACGCGGATGACTGCGACAAGACCACAGGCATGCAGGCTGTAATGGACCGCTTTTCCCTTTCAAGGGAAGAGATCATGGCGGTAGGAGACGGACCGAACGATGTTGAAATGATCCGTTTTGCCGGATGGGGCGTATGCATGGGCAACGGATGTGAGGCTGCCAAAAAGGCGGCAGACGAGATCACGGATGCGATCGATGATGACGGATTATACCGTCTGTTTATAAAACACGGACTGATCAGCGAGGAGGAAGAATGAAATATTTCGGACAGGACACAAAAGGAAATGATGTATATCTGCATACACTGGAAAACGAAAAGATCCGCTTTTCGGTAATGGATTACGGGGCGACGCTCGTATCCTTTACCGACAAGAAGACAGGAAGGGATATCGTGCTTGGCTTTGATGATATGCAGGGATATCTGGGGCAGGACTGCTATATCGGTGCCTGCATCGGCCGGACAGCCAACCGGATCGGGAAAGGCTTATTCACCCTGAACGGGAAAACATACGGCCCGCTGTTCATCAATAACGGCGGCAACTGCAACCATGGCGGAAAAGAGGGATTTGATAAAAAGATCTTTAAGGCAGAAGAAAAAGAAGACCGTCTGATCTTCACGTATCTCAGTCCGGATATGGAAGAAGGATATCCGGGAAACCTCGCAGTTAAGATAACATACATCCTGCTGGACAGCGGCATTGAAATCATCAGTGAAGGGGAAACGGACCGGGATACGCTCTTTGCGTTCACCAACCACTCCTACTTCAATCTGGACATGTCGCAGACTGTCTTTGACCACCGGATCAGGCTGGACAGCCATCTGTACGCGGAAAACGATGAAAACGGCATGGCTGAAGAAAAAATGAATGAAGTAACCGGCACGCCGTATGATTTCACCGAATATAAAACACTGCGTCAGGGATATGCGGAAGTCGGTGAAAAAGGCTTTGACCACTATTACGAAGTGGAAGGAGAAGGGATCAGGCATATGGCTGCGGCGGAATGCAATGACCTTGAACTGCATATGTCATCGGATTTCCCCGGATTCCATCTTTATACCGCATACTGGCTCGGGGAATGGACGGGCAAATACGGATTCCGGACCGGCAGTTCCGCAGCGTTCTGCTTCGAAGCGGAATATCATCCCAACGGCATCAATTACGAAACAGTCACGGCCAAACCGATCGTTTATGCGGGGAGGCCGATGAAGCATCATATTGTTTTTGAGATCAGACATCCTGAAAGATGAGGCAAATCATGAAAGAATGGACAAAGGAAGAAAAAAAGAGAGTACTGAAAGAAGAAGATCTGCCGGAGCTGGAAAAGCTGCATGAACAGATTCAGAAATCCCGCTGGCGCTGTGATTATCATGTACAGACCGTGACCGGTCTGATGAACGACCCCAACGGTTTCTGCTGGTATAACGGCAAATGGCATCTGTTTTACCAGTGGTTCCCGTTCGGTGCCGTGCACGGCATGAAGCACTGGTATCATGTGACCAGTGAAGACCTTGTTCACTGGAAGAACATGGGTATTGCGGTCATACCGGACACATGGTGTGAAAACAACGGCTGCTACAGCGGCAGCGCTTTCATCGAAGACGATATTCTTTATTATGCCTATACCGGAAACAGCCGTGACGCGCAGAATCAGCGCAGCCAGTATCAGATGCTCGGAAAGATGGATAAGAGAGGTTTTCATTGCAAATATCCGGAGCCGATCATTTTCCCGGCAAAGGATTATACGGAACATCAGCGTGACCCGAAGCTTTTCTATCGGGAGGAAGACGGAAAATACTACATTCTTTACGGCGCGCAGAACAGGGATCTGCAGGGTGTCCTCCTACTGTATTCTTCAGATAAGATCACAGAAGGATGGAGTCTCTGCGGTGAGCTGAAAGTGCGGGGATATGATCATTTCGGATTCATGGCAGAATGCCCGGACCTTGAAAAAGTCGGTGAGAAATGGCTGCTTCTGTTCTCGCCGCAGGGTCTGGAAACAGACCGGGAGGGATTTGAAAACAGCTGCCATAATATATATTTCATCGGAGATATGGATTTTGAGAATCTCGAATTCATTCCCGACGGACAATATGAGGAGCTGGACAGGGGCTTTGATTTCTACGCTGCCCAGTGCGCGTTTCAGAAACAATATGAAAACACAGCCGTTCTTGAGGCCTGGGTCGGAGGCGTGGAATATACATATCCGCCGACCGACGAGGAAGGCTGGGCCGGCCTGCAGACACTGCCGCGTGAACTGACTATTGAAGACGGGAAACTGATGCAGAGACCTTCGCGCAATATCGATCTTTTGAAAGGTGAACTGCTTTTTGAAGCTAAAAACGGCGAGATCCTGCAGAATAAAACGATCGGCACAACGCCCGATGCGTGTGTGATCAGTGTACAGAATCCGGACCTGGAATCCTTTACCCTGAATCTGTTCGCTGAGATGAACCACAAGGGATTTGAGATCTCCTATTCCAAGATGACCGGACAGTTTACGATTGACAGAAGCGACATGACGAACACAGTCAATACGGCTTACGGCACAAAGCGGACGATCAGTATGCCGCAGGGCATGAAAAGCCTGCAGGTATTCGCCGATCACAGCATCGTCGAGATCTTCGTCAACGACGGTGAATATGTGCTGACCGCCAGGATCTTCCCGACGGAACAGGAACGCCAGCTGCGCATGAACGGAAAGAATGTGGATATGACCATCTGGCAGGCGAAAAAAACGGTGGATGATGATTTTGTCATCACCGAGCCGGAGGAATAAGTACGACAATGATCAGAATCAGAAAAGCGGAAAACAAAGATATCCCTGCGATAATGGGGATGCTGCTGCAGGTGCTGAACATACACGCGGCGATCCGTCCGGATATCTTCATCCCTGATACGACGAAATATACCGTCGAGGAACTGGAGGAGATCATCGCAGACCCGCAGAGACCGGTATTCATTGCGGCAGATGATGATGACAATGCCGTCGGCTACGCATTCTGTGCATTCCGGAAACGGGCGCATGAAAACAACATGACGGATATCCTGACACTTTATATCGATGATCTGTGTGTCGATCAGAATCTGCGCGGGCAGAAGATCGGCAATAAATTATATGAACACGTCATTTCGTTCGCAAAAGAAAGCGGCTGTTATCATGTTACCCTGAATGTGTGGGAGGGCAATGACGCAGCCAGAGCTTTCTATGAAAAAGAAGGATTCAAAGTACTTTCCACTACCATGGAAAAGATCCTGTAAATGAAGGAGCCTGACGGCTCCTTTTGTGTATAAAAAAACCGCAGTTACAGCTGCGGTACGGATTTTGCACGTTTCTGGATGAGCTGGATCAGCTCTTCCATCTCCGGCTTGAGTTCTGCTCCTTTGCGGACAGCGAATACCACTTCCATCTTCGTTTTGGGACGAAGGGGAATCGCGACAACATCTTTCTGCGGGGAGATCATGAGGGAACTGAACGGCAGCAGGCTGACGCCTCGTTTTTCCGATACAGCCGGTATGATCTGGTCCACGTTGCAGATGGTGACATTTTCCGTGGAGATGTGATACTGCTTCAGCAGGTTCCATGATAATCCGAAAGAAGATGAATAAGGGTTGGCAAGGAAGAATGTTTCATTTTTCAGCTGGACGAGACGAAGCGTTGTCTCTTTCGCGAGAGGATGGTCTTTCCAGAGGACCGCTGCCATTTCGTCAGTAGCCAGCAGGAATGAAGAGATGCCTTCATGATCATTCAGCATGTGCTTGCGGCATACGATCGCGTCATAAGTACCGTTCAGAAGACCTTCCACAACAGCCTTTCCTTCCGTTTCCTCCATTATGATAGGCGTGTCATGTTCCTCTACGAAACGCTGGAACATCCTGCGCAGGCGGTACTGACGAAGGATCGGCAGTGATCCGATCACGATGCGGTCTGTACAGTCGCGGTACGGTTCCATCTGCCGGATCATATGACGGTAATCCTTCATGATCTGCCGTGCTTCCTGCAGGAAGATCTTGCCTGCGTCTGTCAGGACGCCGGTATTTTTGTTTTCCCGCAGGAAAAGGTGTGTTCCGAGTTCCTCTTCCAGTGCCAGGATATCCTCATGCGCCGAACTGACATAGCGGTGCGGATCTCCTTCAGGCGTATAAAACATCTCACTTTCAACCGATGCGATAAATGTTTCGATCTGTTCTATTTTCATGGTTTCATTGTAGCATACGTAAGAAGATAAATGTTCTGATTTGGTATATAATATTTTCTGCGTGAAGAAAGGAAAACAATATGAAAGCACCATTTTCTCTGTTTCTGGATGATATAACTCCGTATCTGAAAGAACTGCTTGCGCTTCTGAATCAGCGTTATGAATATGTAAGTATTCTTTCAACAGATTCAAACGGTCTGAATGTATCGATTTCCCAGCATCAGAAATCGGTATCCAATGAAACGATGACCACCGAGAGAGGCACCGTGATCCGTGTGTACCGGGACGGCTGCTACAGCGAATATGCCCTGAATACATATGATAAAGATCATGTCAGGGAAACAGCAGACAAAATAACGAAAATACTGGATGAGCAGCTTGAAATCCTGAAGGAAGCAGGCGGCACAGTCTATGAAACCGGAAAGCTCAGCGATGAACCGCTGGAACTGTTTGTCGAAAAGGAATGCGGCTGTCTGCCGGAAGATGCGGATATCCGTGAGATCGTGGATAAACTGTCAGCGGTATCCGACAAAGGCATGACCATGAGCGAAAACATCATTGAATGCATGGCAAGAGCCCAGTCCACGCATGTCAATAAACTGTTCCTGACGAAGAACCGTTATCTGCGTCAGAGCTATGTATACAGCGAAGGCGGCGTCATTGCCATTATGGCGAAAGACGGCCAGAACAAGATCGCCGTAGAGGGAATCTCCGGCCTGAAAGGTCCCGAACTGTTCGATTCACTGGCAGACCTGCTGCCGAAGGCTGTTGCGTTCGGCGAGGACCTCCTGAAATCCGAAAGGATCGTGCCGGGTGAATACGAAGTGATCGCGACACCGGAGATCAGCGGACTGATCGCCCATGAAGCTTTCGGCCACGGCGTTGAAATGGATATGTTTGTCAAGGGCAGGGCGCTCGGAAGCGAATATATCGGGAAACGCGTCGGCAGCGACCTGGTCACGATGCACGAAGGCGCCCTCTGCGCGGAAGATGTTACTTCTTACGCATTTGACGATGAGGGAACGCTGGCCGGGGATGTAGTCGAGATCGATCACGGCATCCTGAAAACAGGTATCTGTGATGCCCTCAGCGCACTGCGCCTGGGAACACAGCCCACCGGCAACGGCAAGCGTGAAAACTATGAACACAAGGTCTATACCCGTATGACAAACACCATATTCGATGCGGGAAACGACAAAGTGGAAGACATGATCGCTTCGATCTACCACGGCTATCTGCTCGAAGGCGTTGAGAGCGGTATGGAAGACCCGAAGCACTGGGGCATCCAGTGCATCATGGCATGCGGCAGGGAGATCAAAGACGGCAAGCTGACCGGTAAGGTCGTTTCACCTGTGATCATGACCGGCTATGTACCGGATCTTCTCAACAACATCACGATGGCATCCGGTGAAGCGAAAGTCTTCGGTACAGGCGGATGCGGAAAAGGACATAAGGAATGGGTCAAGGTCTCTGACGGGGGACCATACCTCAAAACGAAAGCGAGGCTCGGATAATGCTGGAAACATTGCTGAAGATCCTGAAGGAAAGCGACGCAGCCGGATGGCGCGTCATCCAGGAAAAAATCCAGGGATGGGAATACTATTTTATCCGGCACCAGCTGGATCAGAACAGGGCAAAGGAAGTGGAGCATGTCGATGTGACAGTCTACTGTTCAATTGAAGACGGAAAGTATCTCGGCATGGCTGCGGCTTCGGTTGCCCCGACAGCTACGGAGCAGGAACTGCGGAAAACAGTCAGCGACCTGATCTTCCAGGCATCACTCGTAAAAAACAAGCCTTTCGAACTCAATGAGAGAAAGGAAGCCGAACCGATGGAGATCCGGATCCCTTCACTGAAAGAAGAAGCCGGCAAATTCATCCGCACATACAGGAAAGTAAAAGAAACTGAAACGGAAAATATCAACAGCTACGAGATCTTTACAAACCTCATAACGAGAAGACTGATCACGTCGACAGGCATCGATGTAACGGAATCCTATCCGTCTTCCATGAATGAAGTTGTCGTTAATGCCCGCAGGGAAGGACACGAGATCGAATTATACAGGCTGTATCATTCCGGCACATGCGACAGCGACGGCCTTAAAAAAGAGATCGAAGATACACTGCGTTACGGCAAGGACCGTCTGACAGCAGTACCGACACCGGACCTCGGACGTACTGCAGTATTGTTCTCTACAGACGCGGCCCTGCATATCTACCGGTATTTCCTCTCAAACCTGAATGCGGCTTTCGTCTGCCGCGGGATGAGTTCATTCGAGATCGGAAAACCTGTTGCGGATGAGATCAGAGGCGACCGTGTGACAATTAAGGCATGCCGCTTTCTGCCGAATTCCAATGCAAACTTCGCGTATGACGCGGAAGGCGCGCCGGTCATGGACTGCACGCTGATCGAAAACAGCGTACCGGTCAGATACTGGGGAAACAGGATGTTCTCACAGTATCTGAACCTGCAGGATTCCTTCTCGGTAACGAATTGGACGGCAGAAGGAGGAACACGCAGCGAAGAAGATCTCCGCAAAGAGGATTATCTGGAAGTTGTTGAATTCTCGGATTTCCAGGTCGATGTTATGACGGGCGATATATTCGGGGAGATCCGTCTGGCATATCTGCACAAGAACGGCAGAACGATCCCGGTTACGGGCGGTTCTGTCTCCGGCGATGTCAAGGAATGCCTGAAAGACATGTATATGTCCGGAGAAACAAAGCAATACAACAACGCAGTTATTCCGGCTGTTACGCTCCTGCATAACGTGACAGTTACCGGGACGGATGCGGAATAAAAGATGAAGTGAACTCTGAGACGAGTTCACTTTTCTTCTGTTTTTCACATTCTGATTCGGAAAAAGAAACGTATTTCCTATATAATAAAAGTAACAGAAGGAGAAAACACAATTATGAGCTTTCCAAAAGGTTTTTTATGGGGCGGCGCAGTAGCTGCCAATCAGTGTGAAGGTGCATATCTGGAAGACGGAAAAGGATTATCCGTGCCGGATATGCTGCTGGGCGGAAACGTTAATACACCGCGTACATTCCTGCCGGTGACGGATCCGAACGCATTCTATCCTTCACATGAAGCGATCGATTTCTATCATCATTACAAAGAAGACATTGCTTTATTTGCCGAAATGGGCTGGAATGTTTTCCGTCTGTCCATCAACTGGGGCCGTATTTTCCCGAACGGCGATGACGAAGAACCAAACGAAGCGGGTCTGCAGTTCTATGACAACGTTTTCGATGAATGCAAAAAGTACAATATCGAACCTCTTGTCACGATCTGCCATTATGAGATTCCGTGGGCGATCGTCACAAAGTATCAGGGATTCTATTCCCGTAAGACCATTGACCTGTTTGTCAAATACTGTGAAACGATCTTCAGAAGATACAAAGACAAGGTAAAATACTGGCTGACATTCAATGAGATCAATACACCTCTGATGTCCTTATCCGGCGGTATGAGCAATATGTACAGCCTTGGCTTGATGGAAAAAGAGGATATTGAGGCAACGCAGCCGATCAAACTTTCCGAACTCAAGAGTGACACACAGAAAAAATGGACTGCGCTGCACAATGAATTTGTAGCATCCGCAAAAGCTGTAAAGCTGGCACATGAGATCAACCCTGAATTTATGGTCGGATGCATGATCTGCCATATTACACTTTATCCGCTCACATGTAATCCGGCAGACATGCTGCAGGCACAGTATGAAGATGATCTGAAGAACAATCTGTGCGGTGATGTACATGTACGCGGTGAATATCCTGCATATGTTAAAGCAATCTGGAAGAACCAGAATGTTGATCCTTCCTTCATTCTTGAAGGTGATGAAGAGATCCTGAAAGAAGGAAAAGTGGATATGTATACATTCTCTTACTACATGTCCAACTGTGTCACTGTGAATCCGGATGCAGAACAGACAGCAGGCAACATGTCTCTCGGCGCAAAGAACCCGTATCTGAAAGCTTCCGACTGGGGCTGGCAGATCGATCCGATCGGATTGAGATGGACACTCAACAAACTTGCAGAACGTTATCCGCATGTTCCGCTTATGGTCGTAGAGAACGGCTTCGGTGCATTTGATAAAGTGGAAGAAGACGGTTCTGTACATGACGCATACAGAATTGACTACTTCCGTGAACATATCAAGGCAATGGGAGAAGCAGTTGACGACGGCGCACCGCTGATCGGCTATACAACATGGGGACCGATCGATCTGGTATCCGCATCTACCGGCGAATATGCAAAACGCTATGGTTTCATCTATGTAAACAGACATGATGACGGAACCGGTGATTTCTCCAGAAGCAAGAAAGATTCCTTCTTCTGGTACAAGAAAGTCTGCGAGACAAACGGAGAGGACCTCGCCTGATCCAACCAACAGGACCTGCATGATGCAGGTCTTTTTTGTTGCGCTTCCTATTGAATAAATGTTTCCTCAAAAGGTACAATAAAAGAAAGAAAAACAGGGAAAAGGAACAATTATGAAAAAAGGTGTAATTTTTGATATGGACGGCCTTTTGTTTGATACAGAGGCAGTCTGGCAGCGCAACTGGTCCAGGGTTGCGGCGGATATGGGCATTGATCTGCCAGAGGCATTCCGGAAAGAGATCTGCGGCACCAGCGGCGAGATCATGAAGCGCGTCATCGAAAAGTATTACGGCGTGGATGACGGAACTGAGATCATGCAGAATGTAATTAACGGCGTGCACTCGGATCTGAAAGACAATGTGCCGGAAAAACCCGGTCTGCATGAGATCCTGGAGCACTTCAGAAACAAAGGAATGAAGATGGCTGTCGCCAGCTCATCATCGCAGGCACAGATCGAATCAAACTGCAGGAATGCCGGTATTCTTGAGTATTTCGACGCGCTGGTAAGCGGCGCGCAGATCGGCAAAAGCAAACCCGCGCCTGATATTTTCCTTGCTGCAGCGGAAAAGATAGGTATCGCGCCGGAAGACTGCTATGTGTTCGAAGACGCATTCAACGGCGTACAGGCAGGATACGCGGCAGGGAGCGCTGTGATCATGATCCCGGACATGACGGCGCCGACCGATGAGATCCGCGCCATGACATATGCGGTATATGACAGTCTTCTGACCGCGAAAGATAATCTTTAGCCTGATAAGGGGGAACGTATTATGAAAAAATATCTGGCAATCGATATCGGGAAAACATCTCTCAAGTATGCTGTGATCAATGAGGAGCTCGATTTCTCTGACAAGGGGAAGGAATACATCTCGACCGTGGATTCCAAGGATGAACTCTTTGATGCGATCAGGGATGTAGCTGACCAGTTCCGCGGAGAGGTGGAAGGCGTTACCATTACGATGCCCGGCGTCATTGACACTAAGAAGGGTTTTGCCTACAGCGGAGGCGTGTACCCGTGGGCGCGCAATATTCCTTATGCACAGATGCTCAGTGATCATATCGGAATGAAAGTTGCGATCGCAAATGACGCCAAAGCCTGCGCGTTTGCGGAGATGGGTTACGGCAGCCTGAAAAAAGTGCAGAACGGTGTTCTTTATATGATCCTGGCAACCGGGATCGGTGGAGCCGTCATATCCAACGGCCAGCTGCTGAACGGCGAGCATTTCGGCGCCGGGGAATTTTCCTATATGCGCGGCGACTATATGAACCGTGAAAGCACAGAGGATATGTTCGCGCTTGCCTGCAGTATTGATGGTCTTAGCAGGATCGTTGAAGCTGTATCCGGTCTTTCCAACCTGAATGTATTCAGGATCTTCTCCAAAGTTCAGATGGGGGATGAACTGGTCAGACAGGGTGTGGAAACCTACTGCGATATGCTGGCAACATATATCTACAATGTGCAGTGCGTTCTCGATTCACAGAGGATCGTCATGGGCGGCAATATTACCGATGAACCGGTCTTTATGAAAATGATCAAGGAAGCAGTTCACCGCAAATTCGAAGATGCCAGATTCAAATTCATCAGGGAACCGGAGATCCGCGGCTGCGTATTCAGCGGAACAGCAAGGATGATCGGCGCCATGTATAATTACAAACAGATTTTCGAAGACGGAGAAAAGGAGAAAGAATAATGGGTTTCAGAAAAGACTTTTTATGGGGCGGTGCCATTGCCGCGCATCAGGCTGAAGGTGCCTGGGACGTTGACGGAAAAGGTATTTCGATCGCGGATGTCATGACTGCCGGTGACAATGTCACCAAGACACCGAGACGCATCACCCGCGGCGTACTGGAAGGTGAAGACTATCCGAACCACCTGGGAATTGATTTTTATCATCATTACAAAGAAGATATCGCCCTGTTTGCGGAGATGGGATTCAAGGCGTTCCGTACCTCCATCGCCTGGACACGTATCTATCCGAACGGTGATGATGAAACACCGAATGAAGCCGGTCTGAAGTTCTATGATGATATGTTCGACGAATGCCGTAAATACGGAATCGAACCGGTCATCACACTGTCTCATTTCGAGATGCCGTATCACCTGGCTGACAAGTACAACGGCTTCATGGACAGACGATGCATCGATTTCTTCGTCCGCTACGCGAAGACATGCTTCGAGAGATACAAGGGCAAAGTCAAATACTGGATGACATTCAACGAGATCAACAACCAGGCTGAATTTGTCAAGATGGGTGCGCATCATCTCGTACAGGAAGGCGCAGTTCTTGTTAAGGAAGGCGACGATATCGAAAAGATGATGTACACATCTGCCCATCATGAGCTGCTCGCTTCCGCTTTGGCAGTCAAGGCATGCCATGAGATCGATCCTGCCGCAAAGATCGGCTGCATGATCGGTATGAACGGTGTATATCCGGCTACCAGCAATCCGGAAGATGTACTCAATGCCCAGAAGGCAATGCAGCAGAAATACTACTATGTCGAAGTGCATGTCAGAGGCCATTACGCATCCGGCATGCTGAAGAAGTTTGAAAGAAAAGGCTATGACTTCATCCTCCCGGGAGACAATGAGATCCTGGCGGAAGGCAAAGTTGACTATATCGGCTTCTCCTACTACATGTCATTCGCAACGAAATATACAGGACGCTTCGGTGATACATTTGATTTCTCCGAAGAAGACTATGTCAGAAACACTTACCTCAAAGCTTCCGACTGGGGCTGGCAGATCGATCCTGTCGGCCTGAGATGGTGCCTCAACTGGTTCAATGACCGCTTCGAACTGCCGATGATGATCGTTGAGAACGGTTTCGGCGCATATGACAAGAGGCTGGAAGACGGCACAGTCGATGACCAGTACCGTATCGATTATCTGAAGGCGCACATCAAGGCTATGCGTGATGCTGTCAATTATGACGGTGTTGACCTGCTTGGCTACACGATGTGGGCACCGATCGATATCGTTTCCGCATCCACCGGTGAGTATGACAAGCGCTACGGTTTCATTTATGTTGACTACAACAACGCGCATGAAGGCGACATGTCCCGCAGCCGCAAGAAATCCTTCTACTGGTACAAGAAGGTCTGCGAAACGAACGGGGAAGAACTCTGATCCGAATATAAGGGTCCGGCAATGCCGGATCCTTTTTCAGTTACCGGGAAACAGATGTATTGAAGGAAACTTTTCCGCGAAAGCATGATAAACTTTTATCAGATAAAGGAATTATATGCTGAAGAAAATACTCATTATCGGTTCCACTGTGGCGGATATCCATATCTTTGTGGACCATCTTCCTTCCGCAGAAGAAGATATCCATCCGACCGGTCAGAAAATGTCTGTCGGAGGCTGCGCTTACAACGTTGCCAATGTCCTGGAAAAGCAGAATATACCATATACATTGTTCTCGCCGCTGGGCACAGGGATCTATGCGGATTTTATCCGGCAGAACTGCGGCAAAGTCAGACCGGCACTGAAAAGCGATGAAGAAAACGGATGCTGCTACTGTCTTGTGGACGCTTCCGGTGACAGGACATTCATGTCCCTGCACGGGGCGGAATACCGTTTCCGCCAGGAGTGGTTTGAAGCGCTGGATATGCGGGAATATGACATGATCTATGTCTGCGGGCTGGAGATCGAAGAACCTACCGGGAAGAACATCATTTCATTTCTACAGAAGCAGAAAGATAAATTCATCTTTTATGCGACCGGGCCGCGTATTACGCATACCGATTTAATGAAAAATGAGGAGATGATGAAACTTGCGGATCTTCTGCATCTGAACCGTAGAGAAGCTTCGGCTTTTCTGCAAAAGCTTGGTATTGAAACCTCTGATGCATGTGAAGCTGCTGAGATCCTTTACAGTAGATATGGCGTTTCATCGGTTATTACGGACGGTGCTTCACCGGTAACGCTCTGTGACAAAGGAAGAATCAGCAGATTTGATGTCACACCGGTACGGCAGGTGAACGGTACGGGAGCCGGCGACAGTCATGCCGGTATGATCCTGGCCATGCTCGCCCGCGGAGCAAAGCTGGATGAAGCAATCCCGGAAGCGAACCGCTTCAGCGCACAGATCGTGCAGAGGGACGGCTCAGTCTGAAAACAAATAACCTGAAAAGAACAGGAGGATGATATGAAATATGTAAAACTGCAGCAGACAAATACAGATGCATCCGTCATCGGGATCGGATGCATGCGGATCGCCGGAATGGAACAGACAGAACTCAGTGAACTCGTTCACGCAGCGCTGGATGCCGGCATCAATTTTTTTGATCACGCGGATATTTACGGCGGCGGCAGAAGTGAAGCGATCTTCGGGGAACTGATGAAGAATGAACCCGGACTGCGGGATCAGATCGTGATCCAGTCAAAGTGCTCCATCCATGACGGGATGTATGATCTTTCGAAGGATTATATCCTGAAATCCGTGGACGGGATCCTGGAAAGACTCGGGACAGACAGGATCGACAGCCTGCTTCTGCACAGGCCGGATGCGCTGATGGAACCGGAAGAAGTCGCTGAAGCATTTGATATTCTCGCGGAAAGCGGCAAAGTTCTGAATTTCGGTGTTTCCAATATGAACCGCTACCAGATCGATTTCCTTTCCTCAAAGGTGAAACAGAAGATCTGTATCGACCAGCTACAGATGAGCATTGCGCATACACCGCTGATCGATGCTGGTATCAATGTCAATACGATGTTTGACGGTGCCGTCATGCGTGACGGCGGCGTACTGGAATACTGCCGCATGCAGGATATGATCGTACAGACATGGTCACCTCTGCAGAAGGGTTTCTTCCAGGGCGCATTTCTCAATGATCCGGAATATCCGGAACTCAATGAAGTGCTGAATAAACTTGCAGAACAGTATGGTGTCACACCGGATGCGATCGCCTATGCATGGCTGCTGCGGTATCCGGCAAATATGCAGGTCATTGTCGGAACAACAAAACCGGAGCGTGTCCGCAATGCTGCGAAAGCTGCCGATATCTGTCTGACGAGAAAAGAATGGTACGACCTGTACAAAGCAGCGGGGAATAAACTGCCATGATCAAAGAAGAAATGCTTCAGCGCTATCACGACTGGGTCTTCAGAATGTCGGCGTATAATATGGCACTGTCTGTCATTTATATCGACAAGATGACTGTCGCACCCAGGGGAGGAGAGGATTACCGGGACAAGAGAGCTGCGTTCCTGTCGGGAGAATTATTTACGATCAGTACGGATCCGGAAATGTATGAGATCCTGAAAGTACTGAAAGATGACAGCTCACTGGACGGTGATACGAGAAGAGCGGCGTACCTGTATTACACACAGATGGAAAAACAGCTCTGTATTCCCAAGGAGGAATTCATTGCCTTTGAAGAACTCAGTCAGGCATCCTACAACGCATGGCTGAAAGCCAAAACGGAAAATGATTATTCCATTTTTGAGCCTTACCTGAAACAGATCATAGAAATGCAGAAAAAGCTTTACGGCTACCGTCAGAGTGATCTGGATCTCTATGACAGGATGCTGGATGATTTTGAGCCGGGCATGACAAAGGAAAAATATGATCTCTTTTTCAGCACGCTGCGGGATAGGATCGTTCCCCTGGTACAGAAGATCCGGGAAGCGGAACAGATCCCTGACGCTTTTCTGAAACAGGATTTCAATATCGAACAGCAGAAGAAGTTTACGGCAGATCTTCTGAAATATCTGCACTTTGACCCGGAGTGGGGATATCAGAATGAAACAGAGCATCCGTTTACCTCATGGACCTGTGAGAATGACTGCCGCACGACGACGAAATATATTGAAGACAATGTCGTTTCCGCAGTCTTCTCGACGATCCACGAAGTCGGCCATGCCTATTACGAACATCAGTGCGATCCGTCCTATGACGGGATGATCCTCAGTGAGGGAATCTCTTCCGGCATGCATGAATCCCAGTCACGGCTTTGTGAAAACTATCTGGGAAGAACGGAAGCCTGCTGGGAATACCTCTATCCTATCCTGCAGAAGTGCTTCCCGGAGCAGCTGGGAAATGTTGCGGCAGAGGATTTCTACCGTGCCGTCAATATCAGCGAGCCGTCCCTGATCCGTACCGAAGCAGATGAACTGACTTACCCGATCCATATCATGATCCGTTATGAGATCGAAAAAGGACTTTTCAGCGGAGAGATCCCGACCGAAAACCTGAATCTGGTATGGAATGAAATGTACCGGAAATATCTCGGTGTCGAAGTGAAATCAGACCGGGAAGGCATCCTGCAGGATGTTCACTGGTCCGGCGGCAGTTTCGGATACTTCCCGACATATGCCCTGGGCAGCGCGTTTGCCGCGCAGTTCATGCATCAGATGCGTCAGGATATCGATGTGGATGAAGTTCTCAGAAGCGGACATTATGAAAAATGCATGGGCTGGCTGAAAGAACATGTGCACCGGTACGGCTGCCGCTATGACGCTGAAGAAATACTGCGAAAGGTGACAGGAGAATCATTCTCGCCGTCATACTATCTTGATTATCTGGAAACAAAATACAGAAAACTATACAGGATCTAGACATATTATGAAAGAACTGGAAGAGAAGATCAGACTGGAAGGAAAGCCGCTGGCAGGGGATGTGCTGAATGTCACATCATTCCTGAACCAGCAGATCGATATTGCTTTCCTTACCAGGGCAGCAAATGAATTTTACCGCATGTTTCAGAAAGAGAATGTCACAAAAATACTGACGCTGGAAGCTTCGGGAATCCCGGTGGCAACACTTACCGCATCCGTATTCGGCGTACCGCTTGTCTATGTAAAGAAATCCCGCAGCAGCAATCTCGGCTCCGAAGTATATACTTCACGCGTACGTTCCTACACACAGAACCGCGTATTTGATATAACCGTCGGAAAGGATTACCTGAAGGATTCGGATACAGTACTGATCATTGATGATTTTATGGCAAACGGAGCCGCGCAGAAGGCCTTGTTGATCTGATCAGGCAGGCAGGTGCGTCATTGGCGGGAATCGGTATCGTCATTGAAAAAGGATTCCAGAAAGGCGGCGATAAGCTGCGCGAAAAGGGAATACGTGTTGAAAGCCTTGCAATTATCGAAAAGATCAGCGAGGACGGCATCGTATTCCGCGGGGAAGGATCATGAAAGCTGATTTTGTAAATTCATACGACTATACGGAAGCTGTTTCAAAAGAAGCGCAGACTGCGTTTATCTTCCATGAAACATTTCCGCTGACTGCCAGGATCGGAACGGTGCTCCTGTTAGCCGGCGGTATAGTGGCTGCCCTGTACACGCACAACCCCGCTTTCCTGTTCTTCTCAGCCGCCGCATTCCTGATGGCGGGCGTGAAAATTTACGCTGTGCGGCATGCGGTGAAGGAAGAAATGAAGAGGATCACAGCGAAATACGGTACTGACAGTTTTCATCCGGTTTATTCCTTTGGGGAACAGATCTATTTCAAAGCTGAACAAAAAGCGGGAACAGTAACCATTCCGCTGAAAGCCATAGAGAGCTTTACGGAAACAAAGAATCTGTTTGTTGTATTCCTGCGCGGAAAACAGTTTATTCCCGTAAAAAAAGACAGCTTCACAAAAGGTACGGAAGCTGAATTCAGACAATATCTTAAGGAAGGAAAGTATAAAAATGTTTCGTGAACTGGTAAGAAAAAAGCAGGAGCTTTCCGGGGAAGAATGCATCCGCATTCTGAAGGCGGAACCCAGAGGCGTTCTTTCCGTACTTGGTGATGATGATTACCCGTACGGCATGCCGATGAATTATCTCTACGACGAGGAAAAGAATATCATCTATTTTCACGGCGGAAAAAACGGACATAAGATCGATGCCCTGAGAAGACATGACAAAGCATCATTCTGTGTATATGACCAGGGATACAGGAAGCCGGGAGAATGGTTTCTGAATATCAGCAGCGTGATCTGCTTCGGCAGGATCGTATTTATCGAAGATCCGGGTGAGATCATTGAGATCAGCAGGCTTCTGTCTCTGAAATACATCGATGATATGAGATATATCGCCGATGAGATCCGCAATTTCGCCTCCGGTACGTTATGCTTCGCCATGCAGATCGAGCATATGTGCGGGAAAAAGGTCAAAGAGAAATAAACGAATCAAAACCGGTTTTATCAAGCCGGTTTTTGTTATATACTTCTAGCGCATACCATTTTCATTTCAAAGGAGTTTTATGACCGAACAGAGAAGATACAAAGATTATTTTTCATTTGAGTCCATTCGCGATAAAGACGGCGAAGTCGTCTGTTATCATATCACCATGATCGGCACGATCGAGGAAGACGGTGTACCGCGGATACGTTCCGATATCGGTACGGAAAACGATAAGCGCTATGCTTTCGGCAAGCTGACGGTCAGGGGATGTGACCGGAAGATCCGCGTGCTGCTGAACGAGACAAACAGCCGCATCTACAGCCACACATATGATCCGTATGAAGGCACTGAGGATACGATCAGTTTTGCGGCAAGAGACTGGCGTGCGGATGAAGTATATCAGTTTAATGAAGGGGACCGTGTGCTCCTCGAAGGCAGGGCATACATACGTTATAAGGAAGACCAGACAGATGAAAGACTTCCTGAACTGAGTTTAACAGTTACCGGACACTTCCTTCTCGGACGCAGAAGAAACCGTGTGCGCTCCATGAACGCAGACCTGGTCCCGCAGGAATAAACAAGCCGGATCCTTTTGGGATCCAGCTTTTTCTTTAGAATAATGATGCAAGCAGCGGTGCGAGGATGACCGTTATGATACCTGCGGTAACGATCGCGAGGGAACTCATGGCTCCCTGTACAGGACCGATTTCCATTGCCCTTGAAGTACCGATGGCATGGGCGCTTGTGCCGATCGCCAGACCCTGCGCGACAGGATCCGTAATATGGAACAGTTTGAATACTGTATCCGCGATGACAGCGCCGAAGATGCCGGTTACGATGATGGCTGCGACGGTGATGGATACGATACCGCCCAGTTCTTTCGAAACGCTCATGCCGATCGCGGTTGTGATGGATTTCGGCAGGAATGTAACGATCTCGGAATGAGAGAAGCGGAAGATCAGACCCATCAGGATAATGACGGCGAGGCTGGTGAGCGTACCGGCGAAAATACTGATGATGATCGCTTTCCAGTTTTTCTTCAGACGGTCGATCTCAAGATACAGCGGGATCGCCAGGGAAACAGTAGCCGGTGTCAGGAGATAGCTCAGATATCTGGCGCTGGCATTGAAGGAATCATAGTCGACGCGGAATACCAGGACGAACAGGATCGTAAGAATGATGGAGATCAGAAGGGGATTCAGAAAACTCCATTTCAGCGTTTTCTTCAGCTTAAGGCCGATCATGTAGCTGATCAGGCTGATCACAAGACCGATGGTCGTGCTGTTTTGAAATATTGTGTTCATCTGCTGCCTCCGTTCTTTTTAATGATCCATTCCGCGCATTTGCCGGTCACACCCATTACAATAATGGTTGAACCAAGGACTATGATCAGTGCGGGGATCAGGATCGGTTTGAGTGCATCCCAGTAATTGATCAGGCCTACGGCCGCGGGAATGAACATGACAGGCATGATCTCAACCAGAAACTGTGCGCTGCTCCATACCTGATTGATTTTGAGTATCCCGGTGAGCAGGAGTACCAACATCAGGACAAGTCCGTAAATACTGGCCGGTATCGGCAGCGGGATAAAGTAGTGCATGAGTTCACCGATGCAGGTAACACCCATAATGATCATAAACTGGTGCAGATATTTCATATTTATTCACCTCAGTATAATTATGACATAATAAAAGCCAGCAAAAAACATCGTTTGTTAAAATGCGCTCTGATTTTATTCCTGCACATTTTGTTACCATAATCTTGTGATATGATTATTATGACCGAGAGGTATAGGTATGGCAAAAAAACTGAGACGCAAAAAAGGCGTGAAAAATAAAAAGCATATTTCTTCAGTCCGGCAGGAACCGAAAGATATTCAAATCGCAGAAGAAGCTGCCGTGATTACAGATACAGAAGTTCAGCCTGTTGCGGAAGAACCGGATATAATGCCGGAAGCTGCGGCTGAAATGACAGATGAAAGCAAAGAAACAGCGGATTCCGCAGTCAGTTCGGAGGAAATAATCCCGGACAGCGAACCGGGTACAGATGACATCCTGTTCCGGAAACCGTCTGAAGAACTGCATACGTCGGAGGATGTATCTGAACTTACGGCAGAAGACACTGCCGAGAGTTCTGAGCCGGAAACTGCGTCTGAAGTAACAGATGAAAGCGAAGAAACAGCGGATTCCGCAGTCAGTTCTGAGGAAATAATCCTGGACAGCGAACCGGGTACAGATGACATCCTGTTCCGGAAACCGTCAGAAGATGAACTTCGTGCGGAACAAGAGTTATCTGAGCCTCTGACAGATGACAGTGCAGAGAATTCAGAACCGGAATCTGCGGCAGAAACCGGTGAACCTGTTTCGCAGACTGCGTCTCAGGAACCGGAAACTGAAGACGAACCGCAGATACCGGATACGGAAGAAACAGCACAGGAAGAACCTGTTCCGGAACCGGAACCTCCTGTGAAAGAAATTTCTGTCTTCATGGAACCGCCTCATTGGATCCATCACACGAAAACGGATGACAGCGTTGTCGGCGGCATTATCTATCTGCCGCAATGCGACTGTTCCGTCTGCGGATTTACTGTAAATATGGAAAAGAAGATCTGCCCTCACTGCGGATCAAAGATGGAGTAAGATTATGGAACTCAAACCGGAAACATTACTGAAAGATATTATAAAGGAATACCCTTGGATCACGGAAGAAGCGATCAAGATCGATGAGCGTCTGAAAATCGTCAAAAATCCTGTCGGGAAAATGCTGCTGCGGAAAGCGACCGTCCAGGATCTGAGCGATAAAGCTGAGATGGATGTACAGGATATCATCAGTCAGATCAGAACGCTGATTCAGGAACATCAGTAAAAGGGGAGAATCCCTATGGCGATCGTAAAAAGAGAGATCTGTGAAGATACGTGGGCTCTGGAAGATGAAGGCGTGAGATTTTTCCTTCTGAAAGGCACAGAGTCATCTGTCCTGATCGATACAGGCATGCACTGGACCTGCATAGATGATATTCTCGGCGATCTGAAGGATACCTGCATGGGTGTGATCAACACACACGCGGACAGGGACCATACAAGCGGGAATGACTGTTTCGAAGACATCTATATGAGCGCAGCGGAATTTGCCCATTATTATCACAGCGGTAAACATACGCACCGCGTTCATGCTTTATTTGAGGGAGATGTGATCGATCTTGGCGGCAGGGAGCTGGAAGTGATTTCCGTACCCGGTCATACACCCGGTTCCATTATGATCCTCGATCAGAAAACACACATCCTGTTCAGCGGCGACCCGGTACAGGAAGGCAACGGTATCTTCATGTTTGGGGAAAACCGGAATATGTATGCCTATACGGAAGGTCTCAGGCATCTTCTGGAATGGGAAGATGAGATCGATGAGATCTGGCCGTGTCACGGGAAAGCACCTCTGCATACAGACCTTGTCTATGATCTGATCGAAGAAGCTGAACAGGTCATTGCCGGTGATATCCCGGGTACTAAGGAAACAAAATTTGACAAGGAGATCACGGTTTACAGGACCGCTCATGCTGTATTCCTGTGCGACTGATGATTTGATTAAGAAAACGAATCGTTGTATTTTATATACAATGTATGGAAAAGAGGATCGTTTATGAAACGTCGTATCGTATCAGACTCATCATCCAATATTCTTGAAAGGAACAGTGATGTCGAATACTGCACTACACCGCTTAAGATTCTGATTGACGGAAAAGAATATCCGGATGTGCCTGGATTGGATATGGTTGACCTGGTCGCCAGGATCGAACTGAGCGAGAAGAATTCAACATCCTGCCCGAGCATCTCGGAATGGACAGATGCCTTTGAAGGTGCAGATGAAATCTTCGGCGTTACGATCAGCAGCAATCTTTCCGGCAGCTACAATTCCGCAATGAATGCGGCGGAGATGTATCTGGAAGACCATCCTGATGTAAAGATCCACATTTTCGATTCTCTGGCAACAGGCGGAACGATGGAACTTCTGATCGAGAAGATAGAAGAATGCATCCGTGCGGATATGTCCTTTGAGGATATCATCAAGGCAGTCGATGAATATCATGAAAAAGACAAGATCCTGTTTTCCCTGGAATCTGTCAAGAATCTGGCCAAAAACGGCAGAATGCTGAAAGCGCTCGCCGATCTCGCAAATGCCCTGGGTATCCGTTTCATCGGTAAAGCAAGTGAAAGGGGAACCATCCAGCAGGCGCATATTGCCCGCGGCCAGAAAAAGGCACTGATAACTGTATTCAACGAAATGCTGAAAATGGGCTATCAGGGAGGCAAAGTCCGCATCAACCACTGTCTGAATGTGGATGCGGCCGGAAAACTGAAGGACATGATCCTCCAGCAGTTTCCTTCCGCTGATGTCAAAGTATGCCTGACTACGGCATTATGCAGTTACTATGCCGAAAGAGGCGGCATGATCATCGGATTTGAAGTCGTTTAAACAAAAAGCAGTCCAACTGCTTTTTTTTCATGTACAATAAAAGTAATGGATGAGAGAAGGATTTCAGCCGAAGAATATAAATCCTATATCCTTTCACATCATGTAAAAGAATATGAGATACGGCAGGATAATGATGACTGTATATCTCTTCTGACGGATACTGCGGTCGGGCAGGTGAATTTCTATCCGCAGGATATTGTTGAACTGCAGATCCAGAATAAAGAGGACGAAGAGATAATTTTTTATCTGCATTTTCAGCTTTCCGATGAACAGCATGCCCATGAACTGTTTCAGGAAATGGTCACGACGCTGATCAGGCAGAAGGAAGAAAAAAAGATAAAAGTGCTTCTGACCTGTTCTTCCGGCATTACGACCAATTATTTCGTTTATCTTCTCAACGATGCGATGACTTCTCTGAACATGAATTTTGAATTCGCTGCAGAGGATCTCGCGAAAGTCTATACTTCCGGTTTTGATTATGACGTGATCCTGCTGGCACCGCAGGTTCATCATGAATACGACAGATTCACGAAGATCTTCCCGGAACAGCTCGTTCTGAAGATACCCGTTTCTGTTTTCGCGACATATTCCGCGGGCAGCCTTATCAAAATGATCATCGAGGAAAAGAAAAAGAATGATCTTGAAAGTGTGCACAGCAGCGAGACGATGGATCTGCGGAAACCGTTTGATAATCCTTACCGCATTCTTTCCATCGTTATGATCAAATACAAAGGACAGTTCCGATTTGCATACAGGATCTATGACCACGGAAAAAAGACACTGGATAAAGAAGTAATCAAGCCGTCACAAACATTCCAGGACATCATAGACCTGCTGGATTACGTTCTGGCCAGACATGAAAATATCAGCGCGATCGGACTTGCGCTGCCGGGTATAGCCTATCACGGATATCTGTATCATCCGGCATACGGATTTACCAATCACGACAATATCGGGATCTTTCTCAGTGAAAAGTATAAGATCCCTGTATTCCTGATCAATGATGTCAACGCTGTTGCGCTTGGGTATTACGCGCTTCATGAAGACTCTGAAAACATGGTTTTCTATTATCAGCCAAGAGGATCCGCAAAGGGCAGGGCAGGCATCATCATCAACGGGAAACTGCACCGGGGAAGGAAGAGTTTTTCCGGCGAACTGTCATATCTGACTGATGCGGTCGTGGAAGATGCGGAAAGAAAGAAAGTGACCCCGTCCGGTGCGGAAGAGATCGTCCGCAAAGTGCTGATCGGACTGATTACAACCATTGCCCCGGACAAGATCGTCATATGCAGCGAACTGACACCGGATATGGATCATCTGAGGGCATTGCTCAGGGAATATCTGGATGAACAGTACATACCGGAACTTGTTTACGCTGCCAGACTGAAAGAATTCATGCTGGCAGGTGCGATGATCCATTGTCTTGAAGTGATCACGCATAACGATCCCCAATTATATGAAGACAAAACGATACCGGAATCGGATGTTAAAAAATTCTGGAGTCTCGTCGATAAGTTCAGCGAAGGAGGTGAAGCGTGATGTCTTATCTGCGTCAATTTAATTTTCTCTCTGTATGCCTCCGGATGATCCTGGCGATGTGCGCCGGGGGTATAATCGGCTTTGGAAGGACCAGGAAGAAGAAAACTGCAGGCCTTCGTACGTACATGCTTACAGGTATCGGTGCTTCTCTGGCCATCATGATCTCCCTGTATGAATACGAAATGATGACGAACGGTCTGTGGGCGCCGATCGTGGAAGAGATCGGTATGAAATATGATGTTTCCCGTTTCGCAGCACAGGTCATCAGCGGCGCGGGCTTCCTGGCAGCGGGTTCCATCATCGCTATTGAGCATCAGCAGGTGGAAGGCCTGACAACAGCTACCGGTCTGTTCGCTTCTGTATGCATGGGGCTTGCGGCAGGTGCGGGTTTCTATGAATGCGTTCTGATCACATGTGTACTGATCATACTTGTACTGAACGTGTTCCAGCCGCTTGAAAGGATGTACAAGCGCCATGCAAGAAACATCGACCTGATCGTTGAATTCGAATCTGTTGAAAATATTCAGCAGATCACGGAACTTCTGAATGAAAAAAATGCCAGTATCTATGATATAGATATTGAGCGTACGACAAGGTCCGGGGAACAATATCCGGCTGCCATCTTCTCCATGAAAATGAGCAAGGGAAAGATGTCACACGCGAACATGATCTCATCCATTGCGGAACTGGACTGTGTTTATTCAGTCGAAGAACTGATTGCATAAGGAGGAAGGATATATGCTGCATTTTTTAGATGGTCTTCGTAACGTAACACTTCTCAGCACATTCTTCCGGCTTATGCTGGCATGTGTGATCGGCGGATTTCTCGGACTTGAGCGTTCATATAATAATAAACCGGCAGGATTCCGCACCCATATCCTTGTCTGTCTCGGCGGATGCGTGGCATCTATGACGGGTCTATATCTCTATCTGGTCGCAGGTCTGGCAACGGACATGTCGCGTATCGGCGCGAATGTCATCAGCGGGCTCGGTTTTATCGGTGCCGGGACGATCTTTGTGACACACAGGAAAACGATCAAAGGTCTGACGACGGCTGCCGGACTATGGACAGCGGGAATCATCGGCCTGGCAGTCGGAGCCGGATTCTATGAAGGTGCTTTCCTGGGCATGATCCTCGTCCTTCTGACAGAAACCGTGTTTACACGTCTTCGTGACCTGATCCAGCATACACCGCCGTCCACGCTGGCAGTCAGTTATACACGCAGGGAAGAACTCGACATAATAGTGAATCATCTGCGGCATGAAAACTGCAAGATCACAAACCTCAAGGTTGCCGGCAATACAAACGCCCAGACAGCACTGTACAACGCCCTGATCACACTGCAGCCGAATGCGGAAATGGATTTCACAGATATCTGCAGGGATCTGGAACAGATCGACGGAGTTGTTTCTGCTGAAATATTGTAGAAGAACCGGATATCCGGTTCTTTTTTTGGGCAAAATACTTTTCAAAAAAGAGATTGTTTTATAATGTACCCATAAACGGAGGAACAGCATGAAAAAAGCGATCCTGTTTGATCTTGACGGCACATTGCTGCCGATGGATGAAGAAAAGTTTACAAAATACTATTTTTCTATGCTTTGTGAAATAACAGCACCGTTAGGTTATAAACCTGAAGATCTTGTTCGGGAGATCTGGAAGGGTACTGCGGCAATGGTACGGAATAACGGAACGATGACGAATGAAGAAGCTTTCTGGCGGCATTTCGCATCTGTCTTCGGGGAAGATAGACTGAAAGACAAGCCGGTATTTGACAAATTCTATGAAACAAGGTTTAAAGACGCACGCCCCTCATGCGGATTCAATCCCCTGGCCAAAGACGCTGCCACAATATGCAAAAACAAAGGATACCGTGTTATCCTGGCTACGAATCCGATATTCCCGCAGGCAGCTACTTATGAAAGGATCCGCTGGGCCGGAATGGAGCCGGATGATTTTGAATTCATCACGACATATGAGAACAGCACATCATGTAAACCGAATGTGATGTACTATGAGGAGATCCTGGAAAAACGCGGTCTGAAAGGGGAGGACTGCATCATGATCGGGAATGATACCACAGAAGACATTGCCGCTGAGAAAACAGGCATGGATGTATATATCGTTACCGATTGCCTCATTAATAAAAATAAAACAGATCTGGATACGGTCACTCATGGTTCGTTTACCGATCTGCTGGACTATCTGAAACAGCTGCCTGACGTAAAGTGATGGCAGTATATAGAAAAGAGGTATAAAAATGATCCTGATTTACGGAAGTGAAATGTGCCCTGACTGCAGGGAATGCAAATTCAATCTGGATGCCTACAGCATCCCTTATGAGTACATTGACATTACAGCCGACCTGCATGCGCTGAAGGATTTTCTGGCCCTTCGTGACAGGGAACCGGTATTTGCTCCGTGCAAAGAGAATCACTCGATCGGTATTCCTGCACTGATCATTGATGATGTTCTGACACTGGACTGGGAAGGTTTCATTGCCGGAAAAGGATATACAGTGATCCATTCCGAGAGTGCTTCCGAAGCATGCAGCGCAGACAGAAAAGGCTGTTAATTCACAGCCTTATCGTACGTTTATAGTGATACAGGGAGAACAGCGCGCACAGCAGGAGCGGTATGATGACGAACGCCAGCAGCAGGAGCGCAAATCCTGTTTCCATCTGCCCGTGCAGTATCAATGTCAGGAACATGTTTCCAAGATAGAACAATGACATTAAGCAGATAATTGCATACAGCATCATGACTTCACGGGTCATGATGTTTTTCAGTTTTGTGCGGTTGTAGCCGATCTGATACAGGGACTGGTACAGTGCCTTGCGGTTGGAAATCTCGGTGGAGTACTGAAACATCATAGCCAGTGAAAGCAGTACACTCATGACGATATAGGACAGCATTGACAGCATCATTTCAAGCGGTTTGCTGTTTTCCGAAAGAACGATGGATGACAGTATGATCGTACAGATCAGAAACAGTACGATATTGTTTTTCATGATCTGAATATCTGTACGCACGAATCCAAGAGAGGCAAGGGAGATGGGATCGCTGATCTTTGTATGACGGATCTGTTTTTCAATATATGGTATCAGTACATGCTTCAGGCATCCGTACAGGCCGAACAGACCGATCATCGCTGCCTGCATCACACCTTCCGGATAAAAGTAGATATAGATGACAGGCAGAACGGCACAAAGCAGAAATGCTGTTCTTTTTATCTTTGCGGATATCGTGGTCTTGACCGAGATCAGTGAGCCGAGCGGATTGGCCATCTTTCTCTCATTCAGCAGGGATGAAGCCGAATTCCTGTATGCGAATGCCAGATTCAGGTAAGTTGTCCAGAAGACGACACTGACGAGAATGATCGTTGTCAGGATCACAGCGTCAAAATGTACGCTGATGGCAAATGATTCACTGAGAAAAGAAGCGAATGCCAGGTTGATAAAAGGAATACAGACAAGGGCCAGAATAATACCCAGCGGAATCGCCAGCAGCATCAGCAGGAAAGTCTGTGAAAGCAGATAGGACGCAAGCTGGGAGTAGGTGGCACCGCAGATCAGCCTGATCGCAAGATCCTTTGCTTTGTTCTTTACGAAGAAGTCATTTGCGAAGAATACGATGATCATACATACGATGATCACGAACACTGTCATTGTAAGGGCGAGATTCTGTGTACTGTTGATAAAGGTCACACCGATCTCGTCACTCATGGAAATGTTGAAGAAAAGGAAAATGAACATGGAAGTCAGTACAAACGTCAGCCAGTAGAAAAGCGCTTTTGAGAGGTTGTTTCTGATCGATTTTAAAGCATCCTGAAAAATCATCCTGCCAGTACCTCCCTGGATTCATCCGCGTTGACATTCACAATTCTCCTGAAGTATTCCTCCTGCGACATTTCTCCTTTCTCGATTTCCGTTTCGATATTGCCGTCATGGATATAAATGAAACGGGTGGAATAAGAGGCGATCAGGGGATCGTGGGTGACCATGACGATGGTGACACCTTCTTTCTGATTCAGATCCTGGAGGATCTTCATCAGCTCGGTGGAATTTCTGGAATCCAGATTACCGGTCGGTTCATCCGCAATGATCAGTTTCGGGTCGTTGATCAGGGCACGGCAGATCGCGCCTCTCTGACGCTGTCCGCCGGAACACTCGTAGGGGTATTTAACCAGGAGTTTGGAGATATTCATTTTCTCTGCGATCTCCTTGATCCTGTCATGGATCTGTGAATCGGTCCTGCCCGCCAGCGAGAGGGGCATCGCAATGTTTTCGTAGAGTGTATGCGTATCAAGAAGATTAAAATACTGGAAAATAAATCCGAGATTTTCATACCGGAAGATACCGATTTCATCCTCACTCATGGAACGCACTTCCTTATCGTGAATATAGACAGAACCCTCTGTCGGAATATCGATCGTTGAAATATTATTGATAAAAGTGGATTTTCCGCTTCCACTCGGTCCCATAATGCCGATAAACTCACCTTCATAAACACTGAAGTTGATATCATGCAGTGCCTCAAAGGCATTTTCTTTCCCGGCATTATAGATCTTTTTCATGTGTTCAGCTCTGAGTACAGGGTTGTTCATGACGTTCTCCTTCTACTTATGAATTCTATCATCAAATCATTCATGAATGAAAAAAAGCAGAAATTATCTGCTTTACATGACGCGGTTTGTTCCGAAATATACGACTGCGAGGAATCCCGGTCCGACATGTGATCCGATCACAGGCCCTTCCGTGGATATTTCAATGTCTTTTACTGTCGGATAGGTCTCACGTATCAGATTCGCAAGATCTTCCGCTTCTTCCTCCGCATCAGCGTGATATACAAGGATCTTATCGCCGGAATATGCGGGGTCAAAATCATCCTTCATGCTTTCGACCAGAGTGTGGATCGATTTTTTTCTTCCTCTGACTTTGTCATATGCGTAGATGCTGCCGTCATTTCTGACATACATAAGCGGCTTGATGGAGAGAAGGGTACCGACAATAGCCGAAGCGTTGCTTAATCTTCCGCCTTTTCTCAGCCACTGCAGATCATCCGCGAGAAAGCGATGAATTACCTTTCTCTTGTTGTTTTCAGCATATTCAATAACTTCTTCATAGGAACAGCCGGATTCCTTCATTTCAACCAACTTCATGACGAGGAGTCCAAGTCCGGCGGAAATACAGTAGGAATCGATAAAAGTGAGTCTCTGTCCCGGGTACCTTGTAGCGGTCCGGTTTATGGCTTCTTTCGCGTTGTTGATGGAACTGGAGATGGATCTGGACATGTCCAGGAAGATCACATCTTTTCCTTTTTCCATCACTTTTGTGAAAAAGTGTTCGTACGCGTATTCCGATATTTGGGAAGTACTCGGCATACTGCCGTTCCGCATTGCTTTGAAAATCATCTGCTTTGTTTCTTCACGGCAGTCATCCTGATATCCTTCACCGTCAAGGATGAAGTTGTAGGGAAGAAAGGGAATGTGATGTTCCTTAAGCCATCCTTCCTGCAGATCAGCTGTTGAAACAGTAGCTATAATAAAATCTTTCATAAAAACCTCATATTTTGTGATCTTCTGTGCTTACAGACAAGATTGTAACATGAAATGGACAACCGCATACATGAAACAGGCAACTTCTCTTAATCTTTGAACAACAGACAGTAAAGGAATAAGAACTGTTTTATTAAACGGCACTGAGAATGTGCGTCATACGCTGAATCTCTGAAACGAGAATTGACAAAAGAGGTTAGTTAATATAAACTAACTGTGAGTTAGAAAATGCTAACTTTTTGAAGGAGGCAAAATTATGCTGCCGCTGATCTATGCAGATAAAGGAAATACAGTAGAAATTTTGAAAGTAGGCGGAAGTGCCGAAGTGAAAAAAAGACTGGAAGATCTGGGGTTTACTCCCGGAGAACATGTTGTTGTGATTTCCGAATCGCAGGGAAACCTGATCGTGAATATCAGAGATACAAGAATTGCACTGAATCAGGCAATTGCCGGAAAGATTATGGTTTGTTAAGGAGGGGAAATGAAATCATTAAGGGATACCGTTATCGGCGAAACGGTAAAAGTCGTAAAGCTTCATGGTGAAGGAGCGATCAAGCGCAGAATCATGGATATGGGTATTACGAAAGGCGTTGAGATCTATGTCAGAAAAGTGGCACCTCTCGGCGATCCGATCGAAGTTACAGTACGGGGCTATGAGCTTTCTGTCCGCAAGGCAGATGCGGAAATGGTAGAAGTCTGCGACTGAATAAACTGGAAAGAGGGGAAATATGGCAGAAAAGAAACTGACGATTGCTTTGGCGGGTAACCCCAATAGCGGAAAAACAACATTATTCAATGCGCTTACCGGCTCCAATCAGTTTGTAGGAAACTGGCCGGGCGTAACCGTAGAGAAGAAGGAAGGACGTCTGAAAGGAAGATCCGATGTTATGATCGAGGATCTGCCCGGAATCTATTCCCTGTCTCCGTATACGATGGAGGAAGTCGTATCAAGAAACTTCCTGACCGACGAACATCCGGACGGAATACTGAATATCGTTGACGGAACCAACCTGGAAAGAAACCTGTATCTGACAACTCAGCTTGCAGAACTCGGCATTCCGATGGTCATCGCAGTCAACATGGCTGACCTGATCGAAAAAGCCGGCGATAAGATCGATATGGAAAAGCTGAGCAGCACGCTCGGATGTCCGGTCATCAGTATTTCCGCTTTGAAAGGAATTGCGATCAGGGCTTCTGCTGAAAAAGCTGTAGAAGTAGCTGAAAAAGGACAGACGGCAAAAATGGCGGAATTCCATCCGTCAGTGGAAACAGCTCTGAAGGCATTGGGAGACAAACTGACCGGTGTACCTGAAAATCTGAAGAGATGGTATTCCGTTAAGCTGTTTGAACGTGATGATAAAGTGCTGGAACGTCTGAATATGGATGCTTCCGCAATCAATGACATCATCAGTAAAGTTGAAACTGAAATGGATGATGATTCTGAATCAATCATCACAAATGAAAGATATGAATTCATATCCAGATCCCTGGAAGGCTGTTACAGGAAAAAAGGCTCCGGAGAACTTTCAGCTTCCGATAAGATCGACCAGGTCGTTACCAACAGATGGCTGGCACTGCCGATCTTCTTTCTGGTAATGTGGCTTGTCTATTATGTATCGATCTCAACAGTAGGTACAGCATGTACAGACTGGGTCAATGACGGCGTATTCGGTGAT
>CACZPD010000034.1 GCA_902782955.1 uncultured Erysipelotrichaceae bacterium | reverse complement strand
AAGTAGTATGCTCGCGCAGACCACATTTGCGCTGTAAAGCGCCGCTTTGCGAGCAGGGCTATGCCCGCATCTGAAAAACCACCGGCTTAGCCGGTGGATATTTATTCGTTATCCGATCTTTTCAAATGTCATCTGGTCTTCGCCGGGTGCTTCCTTGAAGTCGGTCCAGATGAGGGTGCCGTCTTCCTGGATGTTGAAGGCTGCGTTGCCGTCTTCGAAGATGATCTCTTCGTTCGCGACAGTGCCGTCATCGTTGTATTTGACGAATTTCTTCGTGCCGTTTTCGAAGCCGGAAAGTCCTGCAGATACTTCGTCATAGTAGACCTTGTATTCATATTCCGCTGCTTCGTTATAGCTGGATCCCCAGTGGATGGTGGCTGTGTATTCATCGTCACCGGATTCTTCGATAATCAGCGTTGCCCTGTCTGCCTGCCAGCTGCCGACATAGTCCGCCGCCTTGGCAACCGGTGCAGCGGTTTCTTCTTCTGTCACGGGTGCGCCTGACGAGCAGGCTGTGAGTGTCAGCAGGATGCCCGCAGACAATAATGTATTCCGTAATTTTTTCATGTTTGTTTCCTTTCCCTGTGGAATCTCCACAAAGGAAAGTGTATTACATCCTGCAGGTAAGTCAACAGATAGGATACAATAAGGATATGGATAAGACGATTGCGTATTTTAACGAACATGCGGAAAAACAGTTCCGCGAAGCATTTGAGATCAAAGACCGGACACAGCAGGATCTGTTTCTTTCACATGTCAGAAAAGGAGGACATGTTCTCGATCTGGGCTGCGGCTCCGGCAGGGATACAGCGTATTTTAAAGAACAAGGTTATACAGCGGACGCGTGTGACGGATCGGAAGAACTGTGCAGGCTGGCTTCGGAGTATCTGAAACAGCCGGTGAAGGTCATGGACTTCCGGGAGCTGTGCGCTGACAGCGCATATGACGGCATCTATGCGTCTGCCTCGGTCATGCATCTGCCGTATGAGGATCTGCGGAGCCTGTTTCCGAAACTGTTCTGGGCTCTAAAGGAAGACGGCGTTCTGTATGCCTCATTCAAGTACGGGGATCATGAGGAATTTTCACATGGGAGGCACTTTACATATCTGGATGAAGACAGGATCAGGGAACTTGTCAAAGACCTGCCTTGTGAAATTATTGAAATCGGCAGGTTCGGACTGGATACGGAAAAGCTGTACGGTTTCAGCTGGATCTATATCCTGGCAAAAAAGAATATGAAGTAAAAAGCGCTGATGCGCTTTTTAAACAGAGATTATATGCGGATCGGTATATTGCAGAATCCTTTCGTCATGTGTCAGCAGAAACATCGAAGAACTTGCGGCCTGCGCTATCAGCATTCTGTCAAAAGGATCCTGATGTTTTGGAGACCCTTCCTCTCTTCTGAGATTTCTCAGGGCAGAAATATGATGGATTTGTATGGGCAGACGGAGATATCCGGCATCTTCTCCAAAAAAATCAAGATCCTCACCTGTCAAACGCATCTGATCGGGATGTCTCAGGTGTTTCAGTTCAATTTCCCATGGGGAGACTATACTGTAATAAATATCATTCCCTTCATCTTCGATCAGAAGCCTTGCTTTTGGAGATAGTCTTTCGTCATCTGTGAGAGCCCACAGCAGGATGTGTGTGTCCAAAAGCAATTTCATACGTTGTCTCCGAACATCTCTTCTATTTCATTGTCCCAGGAATCAAAAGCATCCGGAATTGTGAATTTCCCCTTTGCACTGCCGATTCTTTTTTTCTTTGGCTGATTTGGAATTAAAGTCATCTGAACAATAGGTTTTCCGTTCCTAGCTATAAATATTTTGTCTTCTTTATGTGTTTCCAGTGATTTAACCAAAGCGGAAAGATCACTTTTTGCCTCGAACATATTCACCTGAAGCATACTTCACACCTCCTTAGCTAATATTAGTCTAATTGGTTTATTTATATTAGTCAAGATGGTTCTTATACCGCTTTCCCACAGAAAAAGCACCGGATATGCTGGTAAAAGAACGAGGGGGAACATGCCGGTGCTTATTCTGTCTGCTGTATGGCAGATATGCTGTTTATAGAAAATGACTGCGGAGCTCTTCAGGGCTCTGTTCGCACAGAAGGGCAGGCGGGATATCAAAGACGGTTTTGCATCCGGTCTGGCCCATGTCCGCAAGCCGCTTGGCTGCACGGGCAAATGCGATCATGACGCCGGTAGTAAACTCCGGGTTGGAATCCAGTTTCAGGGAGAACTCGATAATATGGTTGTGTTCGTGTTCAGGGCCTGTGGTTCCGCTGCGGAATACAAAGCCGGCGTGTGCCATCGAGGAATGCTCACGGGAAAGAGTTTCAGCATCGATGAAGTGCACCGTTGTGTCATAATCCGAAAAATAGTTAGGCATCAGTTTGATTTCCGTTTCGATCACTTTGGGGTCTGCGTTTTCTTCCAGAACGACAAAGGCTTCACGGGTATGCTTCTGCCTT
>CACZPD010000033.1 GCA_902782955.1 uncultured Erysipelotrichaceae bacterium | reverse complement strand
GCAGCCTGCTGTGATTCCTGGATCTCCAGAAGGGCAACCAGGATAACGGCATTGACTGCTTCGATGTTGTTGGCCATATGGTAGGACATCAGGATCATGACGGTGTGCATGTAGCGGCTTCTTTTTCCGAAGCCGAGGAACCCGTATCCGCCCTGCTTGGCAAGGTATTTGTCAACTTCCGAGAAATCACGCAGGATCATGCCGTGGTCGATGCCGATGTTGGCCAGGATGCCGAGGATGGCGATCTCATAGGACTTGCTGTAGCGGATGCCTTTATTCTCCAGCTTGGAATACAGGGAGAACAGGTTGTCGCACTTCTCATCCGGATCCCCGTAACATAATGTCAGTGCCTGGCTCAGTGTCTGCATGGCGTTCTTATGAAACGGGAAGCGCTTGTTCAGCCGGTCGAAGATATATTCCATCTCACGGATGATCGCGGGCTCGTCCCGATCGGTCATGGCCAGGAGTCCGGCAAACGGCACATCTTCCGAGGTGGTCAGGAAGAAATGCTCGTCATTCATCATGCGGTAGATGGTATTTGTCTTTTCCGCTATGACAACATAGTCATCCGTTACGACGTTGTCCGTCATCCACAATGCCAGAAGGGGCAGGAACGCGCTGCCGTGGAAGCGTGTACGCAGGAACTGGTAGGCTGCCAGCGACAGGGCAAGCTTTCTTTCCGGTTCCGGATCAATTGCCAGGAGTACGGTAAAGATCTTTTCCCCGTAGGAACGGAATGAGGAAAACGCACCGAATTCCTTTTTCATCAGAGATTTGCAGTAGCGCAGAAAATCCAGATTCGGAACTTCCCGCTTTGCGAGATAGATGTAGGCACATACCGGGTATACGGTCCGGTAGCCGCCGAAATACTGGTCTTTGACCATATCCTGGTAGACCAGAAATTCATCACAAATAACTTTAAGATCTTTTTTCATGAGACTATTATAGAACGATTTTATCGAACTCCAAAATGTATGTTTTAAACAAGTTCCGGCTGCTCGAACTGGGCATTGTACAGCTTCGCATAGAAGCCGTTCTTTGCGAGCAGTTCCTCATGGCTGCCGATCTCGACGATATCGCCATGATCCATGCACAGGATCATATCGGCATTGCGGATCGTGGAAAGACGGTGGGCGATCACGAAGGAAGTCCTTCCTTTCATGAGGTTTTCCATGCCTTTCTGGATCAGGATCTCCGTACGGGTATCGACTGAGGAAGTCGCTTCATCCAGGATCAGGATGCGCGGATCCGACAGGAAGGCGCGTGCTATGGTCAGAAGCTGTTTCTGACCCTGCGAGATATTCGTGGATTCCTCGTTGATCACGGTGTTGTAGCCATTCTCCAGTGTGCGGATGAAATGATCCACATAGGCATCGTTGGCGGCTTTGACGACTTCTTCATCCGTTGCGTCCTTGCGTCCGTAGCGGATGTTTTCCATGATCGTACCGCTGTGCAGCCAGGCATCCTGCAGTACCATGCCGAAGCAGTCACGCAGGTCGTTCCGTTTCAGTTTTGAGATATCCTTGCCGTCCACATAGATCGCGCCGCCGTTCAGCTCATAGAAGCGCATGAGCAGCTTGACGATCGTCGTTTTGCCGGCACCGGTAGGCCCGACGATGGCGACCTGCGAACCGCGGGCAATATACGCTGAGAAATCATGGATGATGATCTTCTCGGGATCATAGCCGAAGTGGACATGGTCAAATGTAACATTTCCTTTGACGGCAAGTTCGCCTGCCTCGTTCCGTACGGACAGCGGTTCTGCCGGATCCGGGATCTCTTCCGGTTCGTTGAGGAATTCGAACACACGTTCGGCAGCGGCGATCGTTGCCTGCAGGATATTCATGATCTGTGCAGTCTGGGTGATCGGCTGGTTGAAATTCCGCACATAGGTAATAAATGCCTGGATGTTGCCGATGGAGAGCCCGTTGTGGACAGCAAGCCAGCCGCCCAGTACGCAGCATCCTACGTAGCCGAGATTGCCGATGAAGTTTGTGATCGGCTGCATGATTCCGCTCATAAACTGTGCCTTCCATGCGGACTGGTACAGTCTTTCATTGAGCTCATCAAATTCCCGGATGCTCTTTTCTTCGCCGTTGAAGGCTTTCATGACGATATGTCCGCCGTACATCTCTTCGATATGTCCGTTGACATTGCCCAGTGTATCCTGCTGTGCCTTGAAGTACTTCTGGCTGTTCTGCACGATCAGGGCTGCGGCCATGCCGGACAGCGGCACGATGATCAGCGCCATCAGGGTCAGCTGCCAGGAGATGCTGATCATCATGTACAGGATACCGATGATCGTGACCAGCGAAGTAAAGATCTGCTGGACTGACTGGTTCAGTGACTGGGAAACAACGTCAACGTCATTGGTGATGCGGGAAAGCACTTCGCCGTGTGTCTGTGTATCAAAATACTTCAGCGGCAGGCGGTTGATCTTTTCCGAGATCTCCTTACGGAGACGATATGTGATCTTCTGCGTGACACCGGACATCATCCAGTGCTGCAGATAGTTGAGGAATGCGGAAGCCAGATAGATGGTAAGCAGGGTCAGCAGGATCTTGTGGATCGCGTCGAAGTCGATCCCGCCCCTGCCGGAATACTTGGCCATCAGGCCTTCCGCAAGCTTGGTCGTCGCGCTTCCCATGATCTTGGGACCGATGATGGTAAATACGGTGGCACCTGCCGCGAAGATAATGATGATCAGTGTCTGCAGGTAATACGGACGCATATAGCGTACCAGCTGGCGTACAGTGCCCTTGACATTCCTGGCTTTTTCGCCGGCCATCATGCCCGGTCTGACACGCATGCCGGTCTTTGGTCTTTTCCTCTCGCTCATAAGCCCAGTTCCTCCCGGCTCAGCTGGGAGCCTGCGATCTCCTGATAGACGCCGCAGCCTGCGAGCAGTTCCTTATGTGTGCCTATGCCGGCAACCTTGCCTTCATCCAGGACGATGATCTTGTCCGCGTGCATGATCGTACTGATGCGCTGGGCAACGATGAATACCGTGGCCCCGGTCTTCCGGATCATCCGGTTCAGCGCTTCCCGCAGTTTTGCGTCTGTCTGGTAATCCAGGGCGCTGAATGTGTCATCAAAGATATAGACCTGGGACTTTTTGCTTAAAGCCCGGGCAATGGAAAGTCTCTGTTTCTGTCCGCCGGATACGTTGGTGCCGCCCTGGGAGATCATCTCATTCCTGCCTTCCGGCAGCTGGGAAACGAATTCCTCCGCCTGCGATACCTCGAGGGCATTCTGCAGGGTCTCTTCTGTGGCATTCTCATCCGCATAGCGCAGATTCTCATCCACGGTGCCGGAGAATAGAACGCCTTTCTGCGGTACATAGCCGATCTTCTGACGCAGTTCATGCTGGGTGACATTCCGGATATCGGTATCACCGAAACGGATGGAACCTTCCGTGACGTCAAAGAAGCGCGGGATCAGGTTGATCAGGGTGGATTTGCCGGACCCGGTGGAGCCGATCATGGCGACAGTCTCGCCGGGTGAGGCGGTAAAGCTGATATCATGCAGGACATCCTGTTCCGCGTTCGGATAGCGGAAACAGACGTGGTCAAATGTAATGGTGCGGTTTTCTTCCGGCAGGTGTTCCGGATGTTCGGGATCACGGATCGCCGGTTCTGTTTCCAGCACTTCAAAGATACGGCCGGCAGAGACAGCGGAACGCGGGATCATGATGAAGATCATGGCTACGATCATGAAGGACATCAGGACATGGATGGCGTACTGCAGGAAGGCGAGCATGTCGCCGATCTGCATGGTGCCCATATCGATATGGGAAGCGCCTACCCAGATGATCACGACCGAAACGGAACTCATCAGCAGCGACATGAGCGGTGAGATGACCGCCATGACACGGTTCAGGAAGATATTCAGTTTTGTGAGATCCGTGTTGACTTCATCAAAGCGTTTTTCTTCTGTTTTCTGATTATTGAACGCGCGTATTACCAGCATGCCGCCCAGCTGTTCGCGGGTGACCAGGTTCAGACGGTCCACCATCTGCTGGACGATGCGGAACCGCGGCATGGTGAAATAAAGGATGATCACCATCAGGACGAGGATGATCAGGATCACCCAGCCGAGGATCCCGGCAAGCTCACGGTAGCGCAGGACTTTGAACAGGGAGGTCAGTCCCATGAACGGCGCGAACAGCACGATCCTCAGCATCATGTTCATGAGCTGCTGGACCTGCTGGATATCGTTGGTCGTACGCGTGATGAGGGAAGCTGTGGAGAACCGTGAGAATTCCTCGTTGGAAAAGGACTCCACCTTGGCAAACACATCCCGGCGCATATTCCGGGCGGCACCGGTCGCGGTGCGCGAGGAAATATAGCCTGACAGGGCAGCGGTAAGGGAGCAAAGCAGGGCAATTCCCAGCATGATCAGTCCCTCGTTCAGGATATAGCCGCTCTGCAGTTTTTCCACATTGACGCCGAGGGCAGCATATTCGCTTTTGATCATCATGCGGCGGGCACCGTCCAGGTTCTCGGCTGTATAGCCTTCAAACTGCTTATCGATGCCGTTCAGGATCAGCTCCTTCATTTCCGGATGCTCGGTTATCGCGGCGTACAGCGCGTCTTCATTCTCCATTTTCATGGCTTCCAGGATCTGCGGCTGTTTCAGCATGGCAGTGATCAGGAATGCTTTTTCCAGCACATCCTTGTTTTCTTCCGATTCCAGCACATAGACCGGTCCTTCGGAAAGGGCGGGATAGCGGGAAATATAAACCGGATCCCCGGCGCTGATCTCCCGGTAAGCTGTTTCCGGAAGAGAAATCTCTTCTTCCGTCATCCATACCTTCATTTTCTGATAGGTATCTTCCGTTACTGCTTTCGGCAGTGTTTCCTTTATGCCGCTGTACTGGATGCCGTAGGTCACGATGCCGGACATATAATCCGGCAGGGAAAGCTCCAGCTGCACCTGTGCGAATACCAGGCAGACCACGGCAAGCACAGAGAGCGCAAAAGGCTTCAGATATCGAAATGCTTTTCGCATAAATATCCTCCTGACAAATATATATTCATTATAAGAAAAGAACAGGGAAAAACGCAGGACAATGCATAAAAAAAAGAAGGCAAGGAACGAATTTCCCTGCCTGTCTCACTTTGATCAGTCGATATCTTCGCCGTTGGACTTGTATACCTTCTGCATGTAGTAGAAGGAATCCTTCTTTCTTCTGGAGAAATCACCGGTTCCGTCATCATAGCGGTCAACGAAGATGAAACCGTAGCGCTTCCTCATTTCGCCTGTTCCGGCGGATACGAGGTCGATGTGGCCCCATGGCTGGTAGCCCCAGAGTTCCACGCCGTCGATATCAATGGCGTCCTTCATGGCCTTGATGTGGTCACGCATGTAGTTGATGCGGTAATCATCATGGACACTGCCGTCATCCTCCACTACATCCAGGGCACCAATGCCGTTTTCAACGATCATCAGCGGGATGTGATAACGCTCATACATCTGGCATAAGGAGATACGCAGTCCCATCGGGTCGATCTGC
>CACZPD010000032.1 GCA_902782955.1 uncultured Erysipelotrichaceae bacterium | reverse complement strand
AAGCGGATATTCCTTCCAAAGAATTAGCCCTGGATCTTCTGAACCGATACGGCGTATTCTTTGTGCCGGGAGACTGTTTCTTCCATGAATACCATCTGCGTCTGAGCCTGACAGCCGACCCGGAAGTCCTGAAGAAAGGTTTAAACCTCTTCAGCAGTTATCTCCGTCAAAAGTGAACGATCGCTGATACTCCTCCCCAGGGGGAGTATTTTTCTGTCTCTGGGAGTTATCCATAACATCCACTGTATTGCGGTGAATGCACCAAAGCTCACCGATGAAGAGGTTTTATAGTATTTGCTTTCTGTGTGCTGCCGCTATATTTCCTTTCTGATCACACAGGGATAAACATCTCCATATGAAAACCGGGGAATATCCCCGGTTCACATGCCTGTTGATCTATAAATTATTTACCGTTTTTCAGAAGATCCTGAACGACTTCGTCTTTCGGATATACGCCCGCCGCCTTGAGTTCAGCGATCTTGTCTGCGAACTGCGGCAGATATTTCTCATGCGCAACCAGCAGCTCATCGAGAACTGTCTGGGCAACTTTGCCATGTTCAACCATCGGGTTCATTTCAAACGCTGCCAGGGCAAGTCCATAATTGCCGGTAACTGCAGCTTCGATGACGCATTCTTCCATGGCTTTCATCATCTGCACATATCCTCTTTCACTCGGGTTGAAACGGCCCCAGTTCAGAGGCATCGGTCCCTTGCCGGTGATGATGCAGGAGATCTCAACGATGCAGTCATACGGCAGATCTGCGATCGCACCGTTGTTCTGCGTGGAGACGACCATGTGGGTTCTCTTGTCATTGTAGATCGAGCAGATGCATTCGCATGCCGCATCGGAATAATGTGCACCGCCGCGCTTGGAGAGCTGTTCCGGCTTGTAGTTCAGGTTCGGATCCTTGTAAAGCTCAAAGAGTTCTTCTTCTGTCTGTTTGACCTGCTGTGCACGTGTGCCGATCGTATTGAATTCTTCGATGGAATGCTTCAGCATTTCATCGTGCATGTAATAGTAGCGGTGATATCCGCACGGGATCAGCTGGATCTGTTTCAGGTGTTCCTTGAGGAACTTGCATTCGAAGATGTTAGCCGGTGTGCCGTCATCCACAGTCGGATCATACATATTGTCAATGAGCTTGTCGGTCAGGTCGTTGCCGTGCGCATCTGTAACCTTGTGATAGTGGAAATGGTTGAGACCTGCAAACTGGTGGATGCACTCTCTTTCCGTCAGACCGAACTGCGGCGGTTCTTTCAGCAGTGCGCCTACCGGCACATTGCACAGACCGACCGTCTTCTTCCAGCCGCCCCATTTGATCGCTGCTTCAGTGACCATGCCGGACGGATTGGTGAAGTTGATCAGCCATGCGTCAGGGCATAATTCCTTCATGTCTTCAATGATGCCGAGGATGACCGGGATCGTACGGAATGCCTTGAACATACCGCCGGCACCGTTTGTCTCCTGTCCGAGCATACCGTAGGACAGCGGAATTCTTTCATCCTTGATCCTGGCCTCGAGCAGACCTACACGAAACTGTGTAGTAACGAAATCCGCACCGGGCATCGCTTCCCTGCGGTCGAGCGTCAAATGAACCTTGACATCATACGGTGTGGCATCCCACATACGCTGCGCCATGGCACCTACGATTTCCAGTTTTTCTTTGCCGGCTTCCACATCGCAGAGCCAGATCTCACGAATGGGAAGTTCCTCATAACGCTTGATGAATCCTTCCATGAGTTCAGGCGTGTAACTGGAGCCGCCGCCGATAGTGACGATTTTGACACGTTTTTTTTCTGCCATTATTTTTGTCTCCTTTATCTTCCAATCCAAATATATCCAATCCTCTGCCCGAAGTAAACAATCCGGAACCAAGTTGGTATGAACTTTCAATTTGTTAAAGATCATTTCAATATTGATGAAATTTTATTTCATCGAGATTATAATCAGCTTATGAATATCATCCGTCAGCTGAAAGCTAAAAAGAATTTTTCGCATAATGAGACTGTGCTTGCGCAGTATATCCTGAATGAGAAAACAGCGGTGCTGTCCATGAGCGCGTCTGAACTCGCCGCAGCTACCTACACCTCCCCTGCCGCCGTGATCCGTCTCTGCAAAAGGATAGGACTTTCCGGCTATCAGGAATTCAAGATCCGCTTTTCCGCGGAACTGGAACAGGCTGACAGGGATCGTTTTGATATCGATGTCAACCTGCCGTTTCATCCCGACGATGACATCCGGGAGATATCCCTGAAGCTCGAAAAACTGACGGCATCTTCCCTGCTGGAAGCACGCAGTATGATCATATCCATGGAAAAAGAATTTCTGAAAGCGGCAGACCTGATGATGAACGCTTCCCACATCGTGCTCTTCGGCGTCGGCGATGCCTACATAGCCGGCCTTGCCTTTCAGGCCCGTCTGATGCGGGCAGGATTCATGAATATTCTGACATCCCCTGTCTATGGCGAACAGAAACATCTCGCTTCTACTCTTTCCCGGAATGACTGTGCCCTGGTCCTTTCCTATTCCGGGAGTACGGAACAAACACTGGAGAGCGCCCGTGTCCTCAATGAAAACAATGTACCTATGATCGCGATCACTTCAAACACAGACGGTGAACTTGCCTCACTGACAGATATTTCATTATTCCTTCCGGACCGCGAAAAGAAATACCAGCGCTATGCCAACTTCTTTTCCCAGGCGTGCATGGAGTATTACCTGAATGTGCTCTATTCCTGGTACTTCATTCATAAATACGATGACATCACAGCGATCAGAATAGATTAAGTTATATGACCACCCGTAAAATGGGTGGTCATGATTTATCTCTCTTCCTGCGCTCAGTTTTCAGGACAAAAAGGAAAACACCCTGCGGTTCATTTCTTACTGCGCAGCTTATGATAAACCGTTTTTGAGAATTTGTTTTCTTCAAGAAGGTCCATCCGTCTGAATTTCTGCATGGAAGAAATGACTGTTCTTTTGGAAATCCCGGTATATGCCATGATTTCGGAATTGCTGATGCCGAAATCACTCAATAGGGATGACTCAGCCAGCAGTCTCAGGATTTCTTTTTCCGATCTGGTAAAATCCTTTCCCGGGAATCCAACAGATTCAATTTGGGCTTTCTTTTCTTTCAGCCTGGATATCAGTTCTTTATTGTAAGTGTGCAGAATTGCTCCGATATCCTCCGCATATGTGTTCAGTGAACCGTACATATGTTCATGACGCGCTTCATCCAGTGCCTTGTAATATGCACTTTTTCTGTGATTGAACGCCGTGCTCACCGCAAAGGCAAGATATGAACCTGTTTCGCCGAAATACTTCAATGTGAATAGGAAACGACCAAGGCGGCCGTTGCCGTCATAGAAAGGGTGAACTGTTTCAAACAGGAAATGAGACAGGATCAGTCTCTCGAACAGGTCTCTGCCCGGATTATTCAGATATTCCAGGAATTCAAGCATTCCTTCATTTACAGCTTGCTCGGGCCAGAACCCCCGGTGAACGGGCTTCAGACCATCTGAAATGTAAACCTGTTTTTTCCGGAAATACTTGCCGTCAGGTCTGTCTTCTTTTTGGATAGTTCCTTTGAGAAGAGCGTCATACAGTTCACGCAGTCCCCTAAGTTCTGACGGCGGATCGGTATGATCCCTGAGCAGAATCAGATAGCCGTTGACAATAGAACGGAGTTTTTTGTCACCGCTGTTCATCTGACTCTGAATCAACTCAAAAATATCATGCTTTGTTGAATGAATATTTTCAATTCTGTTTGTCGATTCAATTTCTTCAATCAGAAAAGACTGGATTAGCTGTTTTCTGCCAAATTCTGTAAAGCCGGAAAAGACTGCGTCGAACTCCAGCCGGTCTCTGTGAAGACGCAGAAACAATTCTGACGTCTGATCATCCGGCAGGAAAAAATAAGGGGTATCCGTATTT
>CACZPD010000031.1 GCA_902782955.1 uncultured Erysipelotrichaceae bacterium | reverse complement strand
GGCGTATTTCTGGACATTGGCAGCCATCTCCTTACGCTCGGCTTCGATCTTTTTCAGCGTATCGCTGAGGTCACCGCTCTGATTGCTTAGGAACTGCATATATGCCGTACAGGCAGTCTTGTCAGAATCGGACATCTGTCCGGATGTACACTTTTCATTCCAGTATGCCGTATCGGTATAATCCGGTTCAGCAGATGCTTTCAAAGGAAAACACAGTGATGTGAACATCACTGTCAGAAAAAGAATGACAGATCGAACGATCCGTTTCTTCATCGTTTCCACCTCAGATATCTTGTGACGGACATGAAACTGCCGATCAGACCGACCAGTACCCCGATCGCAAGAAGGATTCCCGCGAGATAGAATATAAACGGATTCGGCCTGACAAGACGGAACATATTGGAGATCAGCACACCGCCTGTCTTTTCATATACGTAATAATAACCGTAGATCGTCAGCGCGATCGGTACAAGCGCGCCGAGCGTGCCGGTGATGATGCCTTCCATCACGAACGGTGCGCGGATAAAACTGTTGGTAGCACCGACATTGCGCATGATGTCGATCTCATCCTGACGCGCATAGATCGTCAGTTTGATCGTATTCTGGATCAGGAAAATAGCCAGCAGGCCGAGGAAAATGACGAGGAATCCGCCGAATCTGCGGATCTTGGACATGGCGGAAACCATATTCACGGTGCTCTGCCCGCCGTAGTTCGTCATATAGATGCCTTCAATGTTTCCGATCTTCTTTGAAAGATCCTGTATCTGCTTGCCGTCTTTCGCTTCGACATAGAAAGCGTCATGAAGCGGGTTGTCTTCTTTATACGGTGAAAATACTTCCTTGGTCTGTTCGTCATCGTACTGGCTGAGGAAGAATTCATACTCTTCGTCTTTTGTGTAATACTTTACGGTCTTGACCTCATCCATCGCTTCGATCTCGGCGCGGATCCGGTCTTCCTGATCTTCGTAATCGTAATCAACACCCGCATAGATCTGCATGCTGGATTCCACTGACTTTGTGAACAGCTGCATATGATAGCTGAAGATCAGAAACAGGCTGATGATGATCAAAGTCGTCGTAACTGCAATAATACTGGAAATCGACATTGCCCAGTGTCTGGCTACCCCGCGGAAGCCCTCTGAAATCGGTCTACTGATCATGCTGGACATAACCTCCTTCCGGCAGGTCGGCTATAATATGACCTCTCTGCAAAACTACTGTACGCTTGCGGTGTCTGTTAACGATCGTCAGATCGTGTGTCACCATCAGGATCGTCGTTCCGTATTCTGTATTGATCTTCTGCAGGAGCTTCATGATCTCATCAGATTTGGACGGATCGAGGTTTCCGGTCGGCTCATCGGCGATCAGCACTTTCGGCCGGTTGGCGATTGCCCTCGCGATCGCGACACGCTGCTGCTGTCCGCCTGAAAGTTCATTCGGAAAAGAGTTTCCTTTTTCATTCAGCGATACGACTTCAAGAACTTCATTGACCCTTTTGCGGATCTGTTTCTTGTTCATATTGATAACTTCCAGGGCATAGGCAACATTTTCAAAAACCGTTTTTGTCGGCAGAAGCCTGTAATCCTGGAAAACAACACCGATATTTCTGCGGTAGATCGGAACCTGTCTGTTTTTCAGGTTGCCGACATCGAGTCCCACAACGCGCACTTCACCCTTTGTCGGGGTCTCTTCGGCATCCAGCAGTTTGATCAGTGTTGATTTTCCCGATCCTGTCGGCCCGATAATATATACGAATTCACCCTGGTCTACACTGAAGTTCAGATCGTAAAGGGCATTGGTTCCGTTTTTATAACGCTTATATACGTGAGAGCATTCAATCATCAAAAACCTCCTCAGCGAATAAATACAATATGTAATTTTAACATGATTCGTCAGATATTAGGTGAAGAATACGTAAAACCTTCCCCGTGCATATCCGTTGCGTCCGTGGTGATCACGAAAGCTTTATCATCGATTTCACGGATGATCTCCATCAGCCGAGTGTACTGCCGCTGCGAAACAACGCACAGGACGACCGTTCTTTCCATTCCGGAAAACCCGCCTTTCGCATTGATCAAAGTCGTGCCGCGGTCGATCTCGGAAGATATTCTTTCCTTGATCTCTTCCCAATGGTCGGAAATGATCTGCACCGATTTGGCATTGGATCCGCTTCCGAAGGAAAGGATCCTGTCTATGGCATATCCGGATGAGAATACCGATACAAGTCCGATCAGGGCAGGACTTACACCGTAGGCCGCAATTCCCAGCGCGACTGTCAGGGCGTCTACGACCATGACCAGCGAAGCTACTTTCAGGCCGGTGATCCTGTTTATGACAAGCGGCGGAATATCCATACCGCCGGTACTGGCCCCGGTACGCATGACGATGCCGATCCCGACACCGCCCAGGAGGCCGGCATAGAATGAAGCGAGGATCGGGTCTATTTCAAGAACAGCCGGATGCCGCATCAGAAGCATATTGAACAGCGGGTATGACAGCGAGGAAATAACGGTTTTCATCGCAAACTCGCGTCCGAGGAAGACCCATCCCACAAACAGAAGGATCACTTCCAGACTGTTTGCCAGCAATGTTTCATCCACATGGAAGAAAGGCTCCATCGCGACCGCGATACCTGCCACACCGCCGGACAGGATATTAAACGGAATAATAAAATACTCTACTGATATGCACAGAATAAATGTACCGAGTAATACCTGGAGTAAATTCCAAAACTGCTTTCTGACCATACCGTTGTATTATATCACACACGCGTGTCTTTATATGCCTTTGTCGGTATAATGGAAACATGAAAATTCTGAAAAAATATTACCTCTGGGGAATCGCACTTATCTATATTCTGTTCATCTTCCGGAATTCCATGGATACAGGCACGCAGTCCGGCGGACTGTCCGCTGATGTCGCCGCATTCCTGATGCGTTTTCTGCATATACAGATCGATTTTGAGGTCTGGCATCATTTCATCCGG
>CACZPD010000030.1 GCA_902782955.1 uncultured Erysipelotrichaceae bacterium | reverse complement strand
GAATGCGTTCCCGGCAATTGCAAGAGGAGAAGTGCAGCCGATCGAGGCTGTTTCCGGCAAGTTTATCGGTGCTTATGTCAAACACGCTGAAGGTTATCAGGATGTAGTAATCGTGATCAATACAGGCGATGAGGAAGAGACAGTGGACGCAGGTGCCCTGCCGTATACGAATCTGGCAGCTGTGCTGAATGTAAGTGAAGATGTCGTAACGGTAACGGATACGGAGATCAGAATGCCTGCCCATGGAATTGCGGTGTTTACGGAATGAAGCATTATCAGAATTACATTTTTGATCTGTACGGAACGCTGATCGATATTGAAACAGACGAAAACAGGCTGTTGTTCTGGAAGAAGTTCGCAGACCGCTTTCAGCTGGGAGATAATTATTCCGCCTTACGGAAACAGTATTTGTCTTTGTGCGAAAAAGCACAGAAGAAAAATCCGCTTGTGCATGCGGAGATCGATCTGGCCCCGATCTTCCGGGAACTGTTTCAGACGGATGATGATCAGAAGATCGCCTATATGGCGTATGAGTTCCGGAAAATGTCACGGAAGAAATACCGCCTGTTTCCGGGAGTGACGGAAACGCTGGAAACGATCAGGAAAAGAGGCGGGCATTGTTACCTGCTTTCCAACGCGCAGGCATTGTTCACAAGGCCTGAACTGGAAGAAAGCGGTCTGGATCAGTACCTGGACGGCATCTGCATTTCTTCCGAATTCGGGCTCAAAAAACCGGACATCCTGTTTATGGAACATCTTCTGGCAAAATATGATCTGGACCGCAGCGCAAGCATCATGATCGGCAATGATTTTACCGGTGATATGGAATGTGCCCAGCGGTGTCTGATGAATTCGCTGTTCATCAATTCCGGAGGATATCCGGAAGATACGCTGATGAAAATGAAGAAGATCTATGATATCACCGCTGTCGCGGACAGTGTTTATGAGGGACTGAAAGATGAGTGAATGGTTAAAAGATGCAGTATTCTATGAAATATATCCGCAGTCGTTCAAAGACACCAACGGCGACGGCATCGGGGATCTGGACGGGATCATTGAGAAACTGGATTATATCAGGGATCTCGGTGCGAATGCGCTCTGGATCAATCCGTGTTTTGACTCACCGTTCCTGGATGCGGGGTATGATGTCAGGGACTATAAGAAAGTCGCACCGAGATACGGGACCAACGAGGATCTGATCCGGTTGTTTGAAGAGGCGCACAAAAAGGGGATTAAAGTCCTTTTGGACCTTGTGCCGGGACATACGTCGGACCAGCATCCGTGGTTCCTGGAATCGAAAAAAGCCGAAGAAAACGAATATTCCGGCAGATATGTGTGGACCACACATGCATTTGAAGGGATCGGGGGACATCCGTATATCAGCGGGATGACTGACAGGGCAGGTGCGTATATGTTGAATTTCTTTGCCTCGCAGCCTGCTTTGAATTACGGATGGCTGAACAGGACAGAACACTGGATGTCGGCGCCTGACAGCCCTGAAGCCCTTGCGACACAGGAAGCCATGAAGGATGTCATGCGCTTCTGGATGGACCTGGGATGTGACGGTTTCCGTGTGGATATGGCCGATTCCCTGGTCAAGAACGATGATGAAAACAAATCCGCTACAGCTGCTGTATGGCGCAGTGTCCGGGAAATGATGGACCGGGATTATCCGCAGTGCGCGCTTGTCAGTGAATGGTCGAATCCATGGCAGGCGATCAACGGCGGCGGTTTCCATATGGATTTCTATCTGGATCATCACGGCAACGGATACAATACCCTGCTGCGGGATTATGAGACAGGCGGGGAAGACAGGAGCTTCTTCAAAAAAGACAGCGGCGGTGACATCATGCGTTTTCTGAACGACTATCTGCCGCGTTATGAAGCTACCCGGAAGAACGGGTATATCTCGATGTTTACATGCAACCACGATACGCCCCGTCCGGCCCGTACATTAAGCGAAGAGGAAATGAAACTGTTCTGCGCTTTCCTGCTGACAATGCCGGGTGTGCCGTTCATCTATTACGGGGATGAGATCGGTATGAAATACCTGGATGTCAAAACGAAAGAAGGCGGCTATCAGAGGACCGGCTCGAGAACACCGATGCAGTGGGATCATTCCCGCAATTACGGTTTTTCCGACGGTGATCCGGCAGATCTCTATCTTCCGCAGGACGAAAGAAAAGAAGCGCCGACAGCGGAAGATGCCATGAAGCGCCCGGACTCCCTGTGGCATGTCATACAGGATCTGATCCGGATCCGAAGAACTTATCCGGACCTGCAGGCAGACGGCAGTTTTGAAACAGTGTATGCGGAAAGCGGGAAATATCCGTTCGTTTACCGGAGAGGGGATATGATCATGGCTGTCAATCCGTCCGGTAAGGAAGTAACGGTCCGGGCGGAGAAGATTGCCGGACGCAGTCCTTTATACACCATCGGTAAAGCATCTGTTCATGATGATTTACTTACAATTGATACCCAGTCATTCGTGATTTTAAGGTAGGATTCAGCAGGTATACTTGATTAGAAAGAGTATATTATGGCAACGATTAAAGATATCGCAAGATTATCAGGATTCAGTGTCGGTACGGTATCCCGTGTCATAAACGATCATCCTGATGTCAGCGAAGAAACAAGAAAAAAGATCCAGAAGATCATTAAAAAGGAAAACTTCCAGCCGAACGCCAACGCAAAGATGCTGAAACAGACGCGCACGAGTTCCGTCTCCGTCATTGTAAAAGGGACAGGCAACCTGTTCCTGAATTCCCTGCTGGAAAAGATACAGATGTTCCTGCGGGAAAACGGGGAAGAAGCTTTTGTGGCTTTTCTGAAGGAATCGGAAAACGAAGTGCTTTTTGCCAACCAGTTATGTGTGGAAAGGAATCCGAAAGGACTGATCTTCCTGGGCGGTGATCTGGCATGTTTCCAGAAGGATTTCGCGCAGATCAGCACACCGTCCGTACTGGCTTCCGCAGACGCGTCAGGACTTTCTTTTGAAAACCTGTCCAGTTTTTCCACAGATGATTATAAAGCTTCCCGTGAGGCAGCCGGTCTTTTGATCCGTAAGGGGCACAGGAATATCGGTATCATCGGCGGGTTTTCATCCTTTGAGGAAGGACAGGTATCTTCCCGCAGAGTCATGGGCGCGGTGGATATGATGAAGGAATACCATATTGATTTCGATAAAGGAAATTATATGGAAAGTTCCTTTTCCATGCAGGACGGCTATGACAAGACAAAACTCCTGCTGGAAAGGAATCCGGATATTACGGCCGTATTTGCGATCGGCGACCTTATTGCCATCGGTGCGCTGCGGGCGGTCCGGGATGCGGGGCTGAAAGTGCCGCAGGATATTTCCCTGATCGGATTTGACGGCATCGAAAATACGGATTACACCGTGCCGAGGATTACGACTGTACGGCAGGATATCGATGCCATCGCAAAGAAAAGCGTGGATGACCTGCTGTTCAGGATCTCGTATCCAAAACAGGCTGTACATGAATTTATTCCGTTTGAATTGATCGAAAAAGACAGTGTCGGTTCTGTATGAACGACCTGTTTTTTGGTATATTGAAACAAAGAGGGACAATAATATGATATATACGCTGACATTAAATCCGGCATTGGACTACGTGATCCGTGTGGACAATTTCGGAACGGGAAAGATCAACAGAGTCAAAGAGGAAAATGTTTATTACGGCGGAAAGGGGATCAATGTTTCCTGGATCCTGCGGGAACTGGATATCCACAGCACCGCGCTGGGCTTTATTGCGGGCTTTACGGGAAAAGCGCTGCAGGAAGGTCTGGAAAACCAGGGGATCTCAACAGACCTGATCGAAGTGACGGAAGGCATGACGCGGATCAACGTCAAAATGCACTCCGATGATGAGACAGAGATCAACGGAACCGGCCCGAAGATCACGGAAGAAGATCTGGAAAAGCTGATGGAAAAGACATCACAGTTGAAAAAGGATGATATCCTCGTCCTTTCCGGCAGTATTCCTTCGTGTCTCGGAAAAGATACATATGAAAGGATCATCACCGGTTTGCCGGAAGGCGTGATGTTCGCGGTAGACGCGGAGAAGGAACTGCTTCTGAAAACGCTGAAATACAAGCCGTTCCTGATCAAGCCGAATCACATAGAACTCGGTGAGATGTTTTCAGTCGAGCTGAAGACCGAAGAAGATATCGTGACCTATGCCCGCAAACTGCAGGAAGCGGGTGCCCGTAATGTGCTGATCTCCATGGCGAAAGACGGCGCACTCCTGCTGAGTGAGGACGGGGATATTTGCCGGAGAAAAGCCGCGCAGGGAACGGTCGTGAATTCCGTTGGCGCAGGCGATTCGATGGTAGCCGGTTTCCTCGGCGGATGGCTGAAATCCAAGGATTACGCATACGCCCTGAAACTGGGAACTGCCTGCGGCGGGGCGACAGCGTTCCATTCCGGTCTGGCAACAGGCGATGAGATCCGGGAAGTTCTGAAGACATTGTAAAGACAGGGAAAACATGGCTGTGCCGGTAACGGCACGGTCTTTTCTTTTACGGCAAAATAAAAAAAGTCAAATAATGACTATTTATTGACGAAGCGCTTCCGCAGTGCTTAAATAGACATGATGGCAAAGGGAAAAGATCTGAAAAAGGAAAACTTCCGGCTGGTCAGGGAATGCCTGTACCGCGGGG
>CACZPD010000029.1 GCA_902782955.1 uncultured Erysipelotrichaceae bacterium | reverse complement strand
CATGCATGTCGTCACTTTGTGAAAGAAAAGTCTACAGACAGTTCCTTTTGTTCGTCTGTAGACTTCTTCTTAACTTAATGACGTTGATGCAGAGATGGCTTTTCAAAGTATAATCAACCGCCGAAGATCTTCAGCATGAATCCGGCCGCGACAGCCGATCCGATAACACCGGCAACGTTCGGACCCATCGCATGCATCAGCAGATAGTTTGACGGATTTGCCTTCTGGCCTTCCATCTGGCTGACACGAGCAGCCATCGGTACGGCAGATACACCGGCAGAACCGATCAGCGGATTCACCTTTCCGCCTGTAGCCTTGTACATCAGTTTGCCGAGCAGCAGTCCGCCGATCGTGGAGAAACTGAACGCGATCAGGCCGAGGATGATGATTTCGATCGTTCTCAGTGTGATAAACGTTGTGGCGACAGCCTTTGCACCTACGGAGATGCCGAGGAAGATGATAACGATATTTGTCAATGCGTTCTGCGCCGTATCGCTGAGACGGTCTGTCAGACCTGTTTCCTTCAGCAGATTGCCGAACATCAGCATACCAACGAGCGGACATGTATCCGGAATCAGGAGTACGACGAAGATCGTGACAATGATCGGGAACAGGATCCTTTCTGCCTTGGAAACTGTTCTTGTCTGCTTCATGACAACTTTCCGTTCTGTTTCGGTTGTCATCAGCCGCATCAGCGGGGGCTGGATCATCGGGATCAGCGCCATATAGGAATACGCCGCGATCGCGATTGCCGGCAGATAATCCATAGCCAGCTTGGAAGCTGTCAGGATGGCAGTGGGACCGTCAGCTCCGCCGATTACACCGATGGCAGCGGCAACTTTCGGATCAAATCCAAGCGCGAGCGCCATCAGAAATGCTGTAAAGATACCGAACTGTGCCCCGGCGCCCATGATGAGGGAAGAGGGACTCGCAATCAGCGGTCCGAAATCGGTCATCGCCCCGGTGCCGAGAAACACCAGGGAAGGATAAATTCCGTATTCAACGCCCAGTGACAGATAATGGATCAGACCTTCCGTAATACCTGTGCGCGGCAGATTTGCCAGCAGCACGCCGAAAGCGATCGGAATCATCAGCAGCGGTTCATATTTCTTGGCAATGCCCAGATACAGAAGCAGGCATGCGATCATGATCATGACCAGGTAACGCGGATCTTCCAGCAGAGCCGCAAATCCGGATTCCTGGAAGATTCTGGAAAGGACTTCAATAATATACATACTGTCTACCTCACTTCAAAGTAGCCAGTACCTGTTCTGTCTGAACAGAGGCTCCTTTTGTGACGGTGACGGATGTGATCTGACCGTTCTTCGGCGCAACGATCTCGTTTTCCATTTTCATTGCTTCAAGAACGAAGATCGTTTCCCCTTCCTTCACATTCTGACCCGTAGTGACTCTGACATCCAGAATCGTGCCGGGCATCGGTGATTTGATGGGATCGCCCTCTCCTGCAGGAACTGCGGCAGGTGCCGGTGCCGGAGCAGCCTTTGTTTCAGCCGCAGCAGCCGGTGCTTCCGCAGCCGGAGCAGCCGCCGGCGCTTCCGCCTTGCCCATGTATACAGCAGTAGCGTTTCCGTTTTCCACTTCTACTTCATATTTCTTTCCGTTTAAAGTTACGATGTATTTCATGTTATCCCCCTGTTAGTCCACTGCTCTAATCGATTTGAAGATCAGATTCTCCAGCGGAATCTTTGTTGAATCGCTGACGATCGCCATAATGCATGCGGCTGTTTTTTCATCCACATCATACAGTGCGATCTCACCACCGTATATCTGATGCGCTGTTTCTTTTACGGGTTCCGGCTGCACCGGTGCCTGATGTACCGGCAGCATTTCCGGTTCTTCCCTGCTCACGCGGTTGATCAGTTTATTGGAGACCACCAGCAGAGCCATGAGAATCATCAGCATGATAAACACGACAAGAAATCCGGACAGCGCGATCATCAATGCCTGTGTTACCGGCATACTATTCCGCCTCCTGGATGGAATAGGTCACCTTCAGCGCCTTTTTCTCTCTCCGTTCTTTCAGGAACGCTTCTGCCTGCTGCGGGAACGCAACATAGCTGAGCACATCTTCTTCGCTTTCGGCAAGATCTTTCAGATATGCTTTCGCAGCCGGGATCTCCGGTTCGATCGTATCGTCAAATCTGCCCTCATACGGCTTCTCGTCACCAAGTGCCTTCTTCACGAGGTCCTGATTGATCTCGCCGGGTGCTTTTCCGTATTCGCCGCGCAGATAAGCCTTTACTTCCTTGGAGATGGACTTATAGCGTTCGCCCATCAGGACATTGGTGACAGCCTGGGCGCCGACCATCTGGCTCATAGGCGTAACGAGCGGCGGATATCCGAGATCCTTACGGACTTTCGGTGTTTCCAGAAGTACTTCATCCAGCTTGTCCAGCTGCCCTACACCGGTCAGCTGGGAGATCAGGTTGGAGAGCATTCCGCCCGGGATCTGATAGTTGAGCGCGTCGATCTTTGTCTGCAGGACAGAAGGATTCAGACCGCCTTCCTTCAGGAATCTTTCCTGAACCGGCTTGAAGTGATCGTTGATCTTCTTGCATACCTTCAGATCCACACCGGTGCTGTAACCCATTTCCTCCAGTGAATAGACCAGGGATTCCGTTGCCGGATGGGATGTTCCGCCGGAGAAAATCGAGATCGCTGTATCCACACCTGCCGCACCGGCTTCGATCGCTTTCAGAAGTGTCAGCGGACCGAGACCTGTCGTGCTGTGGGAATGTACATAGATTGGAAGATTCACTTCCTTCTTCAGCGCGGAAACCAGATCATACGCCGACTGCGGGCTCATGATGCCTGCCATATCCTTGATGCACAGGGAATTGCATCCCATGCTTTCCAGCTTTTTGCCGAGGGCAACATAGCTTTCGAATGTATGGATCGGACTGATCGTATAGCAGATCGTTCCCTGCGCGTGGCCGCCGGCCTTCAGACATTCGTCGATCGCGGTAGCCATATTCATCGGGTCATTCAGCGCGTCAAAGATACGGATGATATCGATCCCGTTCTCTACGGATTTGCGCACGAATGCACGCACTGTGTCATCCGAATAATGCTTATATCCGAGAATATTCTGTCCGCGCAGCAGCATCTGCAGTTTTGTCTTTTTTACTTTGGAACGGATGAAGCGCAGTCTGTCCCACGGATCTTCATCCAGGAAGCGAAGACAGGAATCAAAGGTCGCTCCGCCCCAGACTTCCATTGAATAGTAACCGGCTTCGTCCATGGTTTCGAGAATATCCTCAAAATCGGAACGTGCCAGACGTGTAGCGATCTGAGACTGATTGGCATCTCTCAGAACGACTTCGGTAATATGTACTTTTCTGTTCATAATTTGATTATCCCCCCTATAGGCATATCAGAGAAAATATAGCACAAAATCATTCATTTGTGCGAAAGATGACCGTAAAAATATAAGAAACACAGCAGGAAAAGCAAAAAAAAGCGTATCGGTACGATACGTTCTCTATGGGGATGGCGGGACTTGAACCCGCACGGTGTTACCACCACCGGATTTTAAGTCCGATGCGTCTGCCTATTCCGCCACATCCCCTTTTATGGAGGTTCCTGCCGGGATCGAACCGGCGCTCACAGAGTTGCAGTCTGATGCCTTACCACTTGGCTAAGGAACCATTTTCAGTCAGTGCTATATTATTATATTGTCTGTGAATGTGAATTGCAACAAAAAAAGCGGAAAAACGAAGCCTCTTATATTTTCCGCCATGACTTGCCGATCTTGTTTTTTATGATTTTATCTCTGCAGATACCGAATCCCAGCGGATAGTCCCCCGCACAGACAAGCACCCATCCGTCCGCCTCACTGTCAGAGAAAACGGTTTCGCCGCGCAGATATTTCTGTACACGGTCATCCCCCGGTTCCAGCCGGATCACCTGGTCAAATTCATCGGCTTTCAATGAAAAGGCAAGATGCTGCGAAGGTTCAAAACGGTCTTTTTTCATTTTTCCCAGAAGAAGTCCGCTGCGCAGCGTACGGATCCCCCGGAAAGCAGAAGCCCCTTCCGGTTCCAGCAGGACGCGGTCTTTATTGATGACAATACGGGAAAGATCTGTTTCTTTGCGGATATGCTTCAGAAAAGAACTGAGGGAAGCCGTGCGGAACGGTTCCGTCTTTTCATTTCTGTTTTCTTCGGTGAAGTCTGAATCCCTCTTATGGAGAAGTGCCGCAAAATGCCCTTCTCCCCTGACTTTATGCGGATAGATCCGGAGACATCCTTCCAGTCCCGGCAGCACGCCTTTGTCAAAATAAGGGAAGCGGTCATGCAGGTCGATCAGTTCAAGATCAGGACAGATCTCTTTCATGAAACGGACGATCTCCTCATTTTCACATACCGAAAATGTACATGTGGAATAAACGATATAACCTCCCGGTTTCAGGAGTTCCAGCGCGTTTTTCACAATGTCTTTCTGAATTGCCGTATACGCCGTGGACGGTTTTTTCTCCCATGCGTCAGCCAGCGAATGGTCCTTCCGGAACATCCCTTCTCCCGAGCACGGGCCATCCACCAGTATCCGGTCAAACAAGACATCTGTTTTCCGGGCGAAATCCCTGAGATCGGAGATGGTCACAAGGCTGTCCGCGATGCCGAAGCGTTCAATATTTTTCAATGTCGCGTTCTGTCTGGATGCGCTGATATCATTGGATACGAGCAGCGACCGTTCTTTCATGCGGCAGGCAAGCTGTGTGCTTTTCCCGCCCGGTGCGCAGCAGGCATCCAGGATGAGATTTCCTTCTGACAGCGGAAGGATCCCGGCCGGGATCATCGCGCTGGGTTCCTGCATATAGTACAGTCCGGCATGATAATAAGGATGTGTCCCCGGTCTTTCCGTACTGTCATAATAAAAACCGGAATCACACCACGGGACCGGTGTCAGATGAAACGGGGAAATCTTCAGAAACTCCTCCACGGATATCTTCCGGGTATTGACACGCAGCCCGCTGACAGGTTCTTCCTTCAGGGACGAAAAAAAGGCATCCGCTTCTTCCTTAAACAGTAATTTCATTTCCCGTACATAATCCTCAGGCAACCGCATGGCCTCATTGTATCACATGGTGTGTTAATATAATCGTGAATCAGGAGGAATGGCTATGCGGATCCTGCTCACAAATGATGACGGCATACAGGCAGAGGGAATCAGGACCCTTGCTTCGGTACTGAGCGAAAAACATGAAATATATATTGCGGCACCGGACAGACAGAGAAGCGCTGCCGGTCACAGCGTTACGTATTTCATGCGGGACAATACGGCACAAAGAACCGAAATACCCGGTGTGAAGGAAGCGTGGGCGATCAGCGGGACACCGGCTGACTGCGTTTATTATGCATTATACGGACTGCTTAAGGAAAAACCTGATCTTGTCCTCTCCGGCATCAATCACGGACCGAATCTGGCAACGGACTGCCTGTATTCAGGAACTGTCGCGGCAGCGATGGAAGCGTATGTGATCGGTGTTCCGGCAGCTGCGGTGTCCCTGTGCGGAAGAAACAATGATTATCTGAAAGACTGCGCGGAAACGGTATCTGATCTTCTTCCGGATATCTTCCCGTATATATCCGAAGAGGACTGCATTCTCAATATCAACTTCCCGTGTATTCCGCGCCGTGATATCGCAGGTGTACGCATCACGAAGTTTGACGGGATGCGGAACTATGCCAAGAAACTGGAGACGATCAGGCAGGATGACGGCACGGTGATCCTCCGATGCCCTTCGGCACCGGTATCGATGAAAACATCACGCCGCACACTTGAAGGTGATGTAACTGCCGTTGAAAATCACTACATCTCCGTTACCCCGCTGAACGGTGACCTCTGCGCAGCAGAAGTCTGTGAAGCCATGAAAGGAGTCTTCTTATGATCGAAGCCATCCGGAACTATCATCCTTATAATGCACAGGAAGCAGCTGACCGGATCGTTATGCTGGATCTGATGCAGAGATATGATGATATCTATGAAAGAGAAAACCGGACTGTACATATGACCGCCAGCGCATGGGTGGTTAATCCTTCACGCACCAAAGTCCTGATGGCGTATCACAGGATATATGATTCCTGGGCCTGGCTGGGCGGACATGCGGACGGATGCAGGGACCTGATGTCAGTCGCAGTGCGGGAAGTCAGAGAGGAAAGCGGTCTGAAACATGTACGTGTAGTCGATCCTGAAATATACTCTCTGGAGATCCTGACCGTTGACGGGCATGAAAAAAACGGTCAGTATGTCCCTTCCCATCTGCATCTGAATCTGACCTGGCTCATGGAGGCGGATCCGGCAGAAACCATCACGGCCAAAGAAGATGAGAATACGGCTGTCGCATGGTTCGGACTGGAAGAAGTTTATCAGAGATCGACCGAACCATGGTTTATTGAACGGATCTATAAAAAGCTGAACGAAAAACTGAAAACGATTCCTGAATGATATTCCCTGCAGGTTATCCGGAAACATAAAAAACGGCTCATACAAGCCGTTTTTTCAGGTGGTCCCAGGCAGAATTGAACTGCCGACACACGGATTTTCAGTCCGTTGCTCTACCGACTGAGCTACAGGACCATTGGTTGCGAGGGAAGGATTTGAACCAACGACCTCCGGGTTATGGGCCCGACGAGCTACCAGGCTGCTCT
>CACZPD010000028.1 GCA_902782955.1 uncultured Erysipelotrichaceae bacterium | reverse complement strand
TTTATAAAGATGTTCGATCTTAAGCATCTTCATTACCTCCTTCATACAGAATATCCAGGACATCCCGGATCTCTGTTTTCGTGATCCCGCTTTCCTTCAGAGGCCGCAGCGCCTTCATGATCTCCTCAGCCGGATCAGATGTCTTTCCGATCTCCGCAACATATACGCCTTTCTTCGGCATATTGAATACAAACCCCAGACGTTCCAGTTCACTGTACGCTTTGGCAACGGTATTCGGATTGATGCCGTTGTCTTTTGCCAGTTGGCGCACTGAGGGCAGCCGGTCTCCCGGTGCCAGCGCGCCGACCGCAATGAACTTCCGGATCTGTTTCTGGATCTGTTCATAGATCGGTTCTTTGCTTTGTAGGTTCAAAAGAAACATAGTTCTTCTCCAATCTGTACTATCTGTATTAAGTGTATTATCTGTTTTTATTCCGGTCAATATAGAAAAGTTTAAGATACCCTTTGTCCGGGATTCGCTGAAACCAAAAATACATATGATACAATGACATCAGAAACGGGGAATAATGATATGGAAAAACTGACTCTGCGCGACAAGCTCGCTATGGACCGCACACTGCTGGCAAATGAAAGAACATTTCTCGCCTATCTCCGAACATTTATCGGACTGATCGGAACCGGGTTTGCCTTGTGGAAACTCATCGATATTTACTGGGCACGGGTCGTTTCTGTTTTTCTTCTTGCGGCAGCGCCTGTCGTGCTCGTAGTCGGCATATTCAGATATGTCAAAACGGAAAAGGAACTGAAGATCATTACCGGCACTGCGGAGGAATAAATACATGAACAGTACAGAATATCTTTCATGGATCCTGGATCAGAAGGAAGATGATTTTCAGATCCGGCAGGAAAATGAAGATACTGTTGTTGTCGAAGATGATTTCTGTGAAGGCGCTGTAACGATCTATCATCTGGAGATGGAGATCGCGGAACTCCGCCTTTCCCGGAAAAGCGACGGCGAAAACATCTTCTTCCTGCATTTTGAACTCAAGGATGAGGCACATGCCAAAGGTCTGTTTCAGGAAATGATCACCGCCATGCGGAATCAGAGAAACCGGCAGACAAAGGAGATCCTGTTAAGCTGCACGAGCGGATTCACGACATCCTTTTTCGCGGAAAAGCTGAATGAAGCAGCCGGGCTCCTGTCAGCCGATATGCATTTTCAGGCTGTACCCTTCAGCCGTCTGTACGAAGAAGCAGACGATGCGGACGTGATCCTGCTGGCGCCGCAGATCGCCTATGAAGCGAAAAAGGTCACGGAGATCCTGAATGACAAACTCGTCCTCACGATTCCCGCACAGATCTTCGCCTCCTATGACACCGGTGCCCTGATCACCCTGATCCTGCAGGAAACGGAAAAGGAAAAGCAGAAAGAAAAAAGCCGGAAAACGGCCGAGGCGATGCGTTATGTAGAAAACAACGCCTGCATCTTTGTCATAAACATGACCAATGATTTCAGGCGCATCCGCTATGTTTCCAGATTATATGTAAAAGGAAAAGGCATTGAGAACGAGGAATTCATCAAGTGTTCCCATACCGTGCAGGATATCCGGGATATTCTGGATATCCGTCTGTGCAGACTGCGGAAAAAATACCAGATCGATGCCGTGGCGATCTCTGTGCCGGGCATCCTGTCCGGATCCCGGGGCGTATACCGGGTCAATTACAAGGAACTGGCTGACAAGCTTGCCGGGGAATACGGCATTCCTGTCTTTGTCCAGCACAATACTTCTGCAGTAGCGTTCGGCTACTATATCATGCAGGACAAATATGATATCGTCTCCTACCATTCCCAGCCCCGCGGTGCCCGCATCGGCGGCCAGGGCATCGTATACCAGGGAACGCTCCTTTCCGGCAGTCATCATATGGCCGGTGAAGTGGAAGTCGTCTATCCGCGCTTTTTCCCCGGACAGCCTGAGGAAACACACAGCGCAACCGCGGAAGAGACCATGCAGGCGCTTGTCTCTTTCCTTCTGACCAATATCGCCGTTGTCGATCCCCAGGTCATCCTTGTCCGGAGCGAACTGACACCGGATATGGATGCGGTCCGGGCAGAGTTAGGCAAATACATGGATCCCAGCAATATCCCCGACCTGATCTATGTCAGGGATATCACCGAATACGCGTGCCTCGGAACAATGCTGTACGGCATATACAAACTGCAGGAAGCTGCCAGGAAAGCACAAAATGAAAACCGGTCTGTATGACAAATACAGCCGGTATTTTTTGTCTCTTTTTACAGCAGTGCCTGGATGCACTTTTCCACTTCTTCCATATCCGCTGTCGGCTCAAAGCGGGCGACGACGTCACCGTCACGGTTTATAACGAATTTGGTGAAGTTCCATTTGATGTCCGGTTTCTGATCCCATTCCGGATCTATTGAAGCAAACATCTTTTCCAGCGCTTCCTTATACTGGTGCGGACCGAAGCCTTCAAAGCCTTTCTGTGATTTCAGATAGGTATACAGCGGCAGTTCGTTTTCCCCGTTCACATCCGCCTTTTTCATCTGCGGGAATGTCGTGTTGTAATGCAGCGTACAGAATTCATGGATCTCTTCATCCGTGCCGGGAGCCTGTGCGCCGAACTGGTTGCACGGGATATCCAGGATCTCAAGTCCCTGGTCATGATACTTTTTGTAAAGGTCTTCGATCGGCGCGTACTGGGGTGTAAACCCGCAGCCGGTCGCGGTGTTGACCACAAGGATCACTTTGCCTTTGTAATCATCGAGGTTCAGCTCTTCACCTTTTCCTGTTGTCAAAACAAAATCATAAATCATGTCGGTCTCTTCCTTTTCCTGTTTCGTATGCATCAGGCCGCAGCCTTTTCAGCTGCGATGATCTGTCTGTAGCGGATGGTGATGATGATATATGCCAGCACCAGGAGACCTGCAGGGATCAGGGATGCCCGGATGCCGAAATACTCTACACTCAGTGTACCGATAAAGACACCGGAAATAAAGAGAAATACGATCATCAGATATTTCAGGCCGGTGATCCTGTCTTCAGGATCATTACCGACGATTCCCTTATAGAAATACTCAATGCATTTGCGCAGGTTTCCGGTCGATACTGTCGTTGCGATCGGCTGTCCGAGGAAGGACTTGAATCCTTCCATCTGCATCGCGCAGACAAAGGAAACGATGATGTTGCATAAAACATTCGTGACTTCCTGCATGGGCAGAAACGCCGTAACACATAACGCCAGGATCTCCGCAGCCAGGACCGCCCGGTGCACATAGCGGATATTCCTTTTCCCGAACTGGTGCTCAATGACCAGGACGACCAGGATCCCGGCACAGAACGCCGTAATCGGCATCAGGAAATCGATCATCTTCCCGTAATTGCCTTCCGCTGCCGCAATGCCCAGTTTGATGATGTTTCCGGTCTGGGCGTTCGCAAACACCTTGCCTCTTGAAAAATATGTATACGCATCGAGAAATCCCCCTGCCAGTGTAAGCAGGCTCGCTGTCAGATATAATCCCGATCCTTTCTCTTTCTTCTGCATAATACCTGTCCTCTCTGTCTGTAAAATACAGATAAATAATAAATAATTCATCTGATTTCCACATTCTGGAAATTCCTTCCAATCGTTTTTTTCTTCCGCTAATATGTGACCGTAAACAAGGAGAACAGATTTATGAAAAAAGCTGCTGTAATATTTGCGCAAGGCTGCGAGGAAGGCGAAGCACTGACGATCGTCGATATCCTGCGCCGGGCGGAACTGAAATGCGATATGGTCGGACTGGACGGTACGGAGATCACAGGTGCACATGATGTCACCATGCGGACAGACAAGGTTCTGACAGAATATGTTGAAGACTATGACATGATCGTTCTGCCGGGCGGATACGGCGGAACGGATGCCATGGCAGCCAGTGAGCTGCTGAAGACAGTCCTGAAGAACATGAATGAAAAAGGAAAATACATTGCGGCGATGTGCGCGGCGCCGATCGCGCTGGACGCGGCAGGCCTGCTGGAAGGAAAAACATTTACCTGCTATCCGGGCACAGCGGACAAGATCCATTCCGGCACACGCACGGATGACAAAGTCGTCGTCGACGGCAATCTCATCACTTCACAGGGTCCGGCAACCGCATATGCGTTTGCGTACAGACTCGCCGATGTCCTCGGCGCGGATTCCCTGACAGTAAAAAAGAGAATGGCATATTTCAATGCATTTGATGTACAGGAGGATGAATGACCATGACAAAGGCAGCGGTATTAATGATCGAAGGATATGAAGAAAGCGAAACGATCCAGATCGTGGACCTTCTCAGAAGAGCAGATATCGAAACACATACATTCCGTTTCCAGGAAGATCCGTTCGTGCTTTCCATGCAGGGCATGTATATCAAAGCCGACAAGGTATTCTCCGATGAAGTAAAAGACTATGATGTCATCATCGTTCCGGGCGGCAGAACAGCATGGCAGCGTTTTATCGACAATGAAGATGTCATGAACACCCTGAAATGGTTCAATGAAAACAACAAGCTGATCGCCGGCATGTGCTCCGGTACGAAAGTCCTCGAAGCTGCCGGTGTACTCGCAGGCAAGACCGTCACCGGCTATACGGGATACGCGGATGTGCTGAAGAGCGCAGGAAAATTCGTTGAAGACGTCGCTGTCTATGATCAGAACGTCATCACCTCCCAGGGACCGGCAACACCGTATCCGTTCGCGTTCAAGATCATTGAAGTTTTAGGCAAGGATCCTGCCCCGATCAAAGAGCGTCTGCTTTACGCGCTTGCGGGCGGTAGATAATAACTGCTGAACAGGCACCGTCATGCGGTGCTTTTCGCTTCATATGATGATATATTGAAAGTATGATATACGATAAACTTCCGGTCGTCTTTCTCAGCACCATGGCAAGCGAGAAGAAAGACTCTACCAACAAAATTATTGCCGAATACATTCTCAGCCACCAGGATGAGATCAGGAACATTTCCATCAAGGAACTGGCGGATGCCTGCCATGTCGGGACAGGCTCCCTCTCCCGTTTTGTCCGGGATATCGGGCTGAACGATTTCGCGGAACTGCGGATGCTGCTGGGAGATACATTCTACCGGTTTGAAAAAGCAGAAACGGAAACTGACCTGGCAGAAGACCAGGGCCGGTTTATCAGTCGTTCCGTGGTACAGGCGCTCTCATCCATTGACATGAAGACTGTTGAAATGCTCGCAAAGGATATGCATGACTATAAAAAAGTCTATGTCTGCGGGATGCTGAAAGCACAGAATGCGGCCGTGGACCTTTCTGTCGACATGTGCATGCTGGGAAAACTCATCTCCACAAATACTGCCTATGCCGATCAGATCGATCATATTATCAAAGCCGGAAAAGAAGACCTGATCATCGTCTTTTCCTATACCGGATCATACTTTGACTACCAGGATTTCCGGGCAAGGGAAAAGCATCTGATCCTGCCGAAGATCTGGATGATCTGCGGCACGCAGAAAGAGATGCCCTGGTTCATTGATCATGTGATCCGTTTTGATTCCACCGGTTCCCAGCGCTCCCATCCCTTCCAGCTGGAAGCGGCAGAGAGCCTGATCGTGCAGACATACGCACGGATGTACGCAGAATAAAAAGGCATTGCCCCGGTTCATCTGAACCCGGAGGCTATGCCTCTTTTCTTTTGCTTACTTTTCGTTGAAGCGGAATACTGCGCATCCGTATGCCGGCAGCGGATATTCCACCCTGTACGGCTGAGCGTCGCATTCACCCTTCTTGGCATTGAACGCAGTCTTCTTGCCGCTGGATGCCTTTACCGCGCCGTCCTTGTCAAAGATCAGTGTATATCTGCCTTTGTTCGGAACGCCGACCATGTAGTCAGGTCTTTCCATCGGTGTGAAGTTGACCACGAACAGCAGGCTCTGCTTGCCTGTGCCGTCACGGCGGATGAAGGAGAAGATACTGCGGTCTCTGTCATCCGCATTGACCCACTTGAATCCTTCCCAGGAATCATCCAGCGCATACATTGCCGGATACTTGGTATACATGTGCAGCAGGTCACGCATGAAGTTCTGCATGTCCTTGTTCAGCGGCTGGTCGCACAGCCACCAGTCAAGCTGTACTTTCTCATCCCATTCATGGTACTGGGCAAAATCCTGTCCCATGAACAGCAGCTTCTTGCCGGCATGTCCGAACATGAACAGGTAGCCGCACTTCAGGTTGGCAAACTTGTCAACTTCATAACCCGGCATCTTGTTGATCATGGAACACTTCAGATGAACGACTTCATCATGCGACAGTACGAGGATATATTTCTCACTTGTCGCATAGCTCATGCCGAATGTCATCTTGTTGTGATTGTCTTTACGGAAATACGGATCCAGCTTCATGTAATCCAGGAAGTCATGCATCCAGCCCATATTCCATTTATAGGTAAATCCGAGACCGTCGTCTTCCGGTGCAGCGGTGATCTTCGGCCATGCGGTGGATTCTTCCGCAATGATGATCGTGCCGTCTTTCCGTCCGCGGATGACAGAGTTCAGATGCTTGAAGAATTCCATGGCATCGAGGTTGCCGTTTCCGCCGTATTTGTTCGGGACCCACTGGCCGTCTTTGCGTCCGTAGTCCAGATACAGCATGGAAGCGACCGCATCCACACGCAGTCCGTCGATATGATACTCATCATACCAGTACAGCGCGTTGCCGATCATGAAGTTCAGAACTTCCGGCTTGGAGTAGTCAAAGCACTTTGTACCCCAGTCCGGATGTTCGCCCATTCTCGGATCCGCGTATTCATACAGCGCTTCGCCGTCGAAATCCGCCAGACCATGCGCGTCCTTCGGGAAATGCGCAGGAACCCAGTCCAGAATGACGCCGAGTCCGTTCTGATGCAGGGTATCCACCAGATACATGAAATCCTTCGGATCGCCGTAACGGCTTGTCGGTGCATAGTAACCTGTTACCTGATAGCCCCAGGATCCGTCAAACGGATATTCCGCAATACCCATCAGTTCCACATGTGTGTAACCCATGTATTTGCAGTAATCCACGAGTTCCTTCGCGTACTCTCTGTAGTTCAGGAAGCCTTCGCGCACTTCCGTATTTTCATTCTTGAACCAGGATCCCAGATGACATTCATAGATCGCCATCGGCTCTGCGAATGTCTTCTTCGCAGCCCTGTCTGTCATCCACTTCGCATCTTTCCATCCATAGTTCTCGATATCCGCAGTTTTGCTGGCAGTGCCTGGACGGAATTCCGCAGAGAAACCATACGGGTCTGCCTTATACAGGATGTCCCCTTTCTTGGTTTCGATTGCGTATTTGTACAGCTCACCGAATCCCATTTCCGGAATGAAGCCTTCAAATACACCGCTCTTTTCCAGCGGGATCATATAATTGGCTTTCGGATCCCAGGCGTTTCTGTCACATACGATGGAAACAGCTTTTGCATGCGGTGCCCATACCGCGAAATGCATGCCTTTCTTTCCTTCGTGTGTCGCCGGATGCGCGCCCATCTTCTTATATACTTTGTAATCCCTGCCCGCGTTCAGAAGATAACGGTCAAATCCGGTAAGGAATACAGGGTCAAGAACCTGTTCCTTTTTCTTTGCCGTTTTCTTTACTGTTTTCTTTTTCGGCGCGGCAGCCTTTTTAACCGGTTCTTTCTTTACAGCCTCCGGTTTTTCCTGCTTCTTCGCAGTTTTCTTTTTCGTCGTTTCCTTGACAGCCATAAAACCTCCTTTTTTATGGTGACTGACAATATAATTATCGATTCGTCAGAAATTAATTATCTATTTATATTTTAATGTATTATGCGGAAAACAGATACACGATTTTATAAAAATGTCACTTAAAAGTGCAATTTATAACTGCTATCTGTCAAGATACCGGATCACTTTGTCCATCCTGTTTCTTTTTATTTTCTTCCGGGCAAAAAAATAAACAGATGTATGCCGTTTTCCTGTCAGTTATAATTTGATTAAGAATACGGAGGTTTGTATGACTTTGCTGCACATAAACTATATGAGCCGCTGCTTGATGGGAAATACGGATGTCAATATCATCCTCCCCAACTGCGGCGCAAATGAACCGGAAGAATTCTACAAGAGCGGAAAAAAATACAAGGTGATCTGGCTCCTGCACGGAACATTCGGTGATTACACCGACTGGATCCGCATGACAAACATCGAGCGCTATGCATGCGACAAAAACATCGCCGTCGTCATGCCCAGTTCCCTCAACAGCATGTATGTGAACTGGCATACATTCGCCATGGGATACAATGCCTATGACAACCTGTTAAAAGAACTGATGCCGCTGGTTTACGGCTGGTTCCCCATCAGCGACAAACGGGAGGATAATTTCATCGCCGGTCTGTCCATGGGCGGCAGAGGCGCATGCGTGTATGCTTTCAACCACCCGGAGCTCTTCTCCAAACTCTACAGCATGTCAGCCGTACCGGAAGACCTTTCTCAGGTCGACACTTCCTCCCCGTTCTATCCGCGGGTAAAGAACCTGATCGACAACTTCGGCGGCATGGAAGGCTATCTGGCTTCCGAGCTGAATCTCTGGAGACTGGTCAAGGAAAAGAAGGAAGAACTGCCGGAACTGTATTTCTCCTGCGGCACAAAAGACCCGATCGCGTATCAGAATTATCTGAAATTCCAGGAATACGCGAAAACACTGGAACTGCCGGTCACATTCAAGACCGTTGAAGGCTATTCCCACGAATGGGAATTCTGGGATATGTGCATACAGGATGCCATAGAGCACTTTACAGAATAAACCTTCTTTCCGTGATATAATTGGCACCGTGTCAGACAGGAGAGTCTTATGAAAACATTATTTTATAACGGACAGGTCTATACCGGTTCTTTTCCGCTGAAACACGCGTTTATCGTCGAAGACGGGAAATTCCGCCATGTCGGCTCCAACCGCGAAATGTTCCTGCTTGCCGGGGAAGATGCCGAAAAAGTAGATCTGGGAAAAAAGTTTGTATGTGCAGGTTTCAACGATTCCCATATGCACCTGCTGAACTACGGGCAGTCGCTGCGCATGGCTGCGCTGCATGAACATACGGAAAGCCTCGCAGATATGCTGGAAGCTGTAAAGGACTTCGTGCAGAAGAATCCGGTCCGGGAAGGACAGTGGATCCGCGGCAGAGGCTGGAACCAGGATTATTTTACCGACACGGGCAGAATGCCCAACCGGTATGACCTCGACAATATTTCCGCGGAAATACCGGTGATGCTGACGAGGGCATGCGGCCATGTATGCGCCGTCAATTCCAAAGCGCTGGAACTGGCGGGAATCGATGAAAATACGGAAGCTCCCATGGGCGGTGCCATCGGCATGCTTGACGGGAAACCGGACGGTCTCTTCTATGACAATGCCATCGACCTGATCAATGATGTCCTGCCGGTGCCGGAAAAGGAAGATCTGAAAGACATGATCCGCGCCGCATGCAAAGCACTCAACAAATACGGCATTACCAGCTCGCAGACTGATGATTACTGCGTATTCCAGATCCCCTTTGAAAAGGTGAATGAAGCTTATAAAGAACTGGAAGAAAGCGGTGAGCTGACAGTGCGTGTATATGAACAGAGCAATTTCACGGAACTGGATGAACTGAAGCGGTTCATCGAAGCCGGCAACGTGACCGGCACAGGAACTGACATGTTCCGCATCGGCCCGCTGAAAATGCTTGGTGACGGTTCCCTCGGCGGACGTACGGCACATCTTTCAAGACCGTACGCGGACGATCCTTCGACCTGCGGATTCTCCCTGTTCACCGACGAACACATGAATGAAATGATCTCCTGCGCCAACGCGAACGGCATGCAGGTAGCGGTGCACGCGATCGGCGATGCCTGCCTGGACCAGGTGCTCAATGCCATTGACCTTGCCCTGCAGGAAAACCCGCGTGAAGATCACCGTCACGGCATCGTGCATTGCCAGATTACGAGAAAAGACCAGCTGGAAAGGATCGCAGCCCTGAACCTGCATGTGTATGCCCAGTCCATTTTCCTGGACTACGACAATCATATCGTTGAAGCACGTGCCGGCGAGAAACTCGCTGCCACAAGTTACAGTTGGAAAACGCTGATGAATGCAGGCGTTACCGTATCCAACGGTTCCGACTGCCCGGTGGAACTCCCGGATGTGATGGAAGGCATTGAATGCGCCGTAACACGTACTTCCCTGGACGGTACAGGACCGTATCTGGAGCATGAAGCGTTTACCATTGCCGAAGCGATCGACAGCTTCACTTCCAAAGCCGCATACGCAAGTTTTGAAGAAAATAAAAAAGGGCTGATCGCCCCCGGATACCTTGCGGATTTCACGGTACTGGATCAGAACCCTTTCCAGACAGAAGAAACTGCCATTCACAGCATACCTGTATACCAGGTATACCTGTCAGGGAAACCGCTGCTTTAACCGAACAGCCCTTTCCTGACATATTCTTCACAGTTATAAGATGTCATTGTATATCCTGTCGGATCAATGACATTTTTTATTGCGTCTTCCGGTATCTCCGTTTCACTCAGGATCACGGCCTGCTTTTTCTTCCTGTCAGCGCTGACTTTTTTAACGGTAAATTCTTTCCGTATTGCATCATTGACATGTGCCTCGCACATCCCGCACATCATGCCTTCAATTCCGACTGTGATCTTCTTCATGCTTCAATGCCCAGGACTTTGTAATCCTTGTCTTCCACTGCCTTTGTGAGAACTTCATCCGCTACATCATCTGTCAGCGTAACAACAGCTGTTCCTTTCTCGTGTGAAACTTCCGCACTTTCCACGCCTTCCAGTGCTTCAAGTGCTTTCTTTACGGTTGCTTCACAGTGCATGCACATCATGCCTTCGACTTTCAGTGTCTTTCTCATTTTCTTTTCTTCCTTTCCGTCTATACCGCAGTATGTATAATCCGCATCTTCGATTGCTTTCCGGATCTCTTCCGGATCCGGTTCCTCTGTATATTTTATAACGACTTTCCCGGAATGATGATCTGCTTTGGCTTCCGTGATTCCTTTTACTGCAGACAATGCTTTCTCCACCCTTGCCTCGCAGTGCTCACACATCATCCCTTCCGTCAGGATCGTTTCTTCCTGTACTGTTTCCGGTGTTGCCGGTGCCGGTTCTTCCGGCTTTGCCCTGTTCTTCAGCGGTTTGTCATGACCTGCATCATGTATTTTGAAAAGATTCAGACGCAGCGCGTTCATGCATACCGTAAAGCTTGACAGACTCATCGCCGCAGCACCGTACATCGGGTTCATCTGCACCTTCAGCAGACCTGCCGCCAGGGGAATGCAGATGAGGTTGTAGAAAAACGCCCAGAACAGGTTTTCATGGATATTGCGCAGCACTGCCCGTGACAGACGGACCGCAGCCGGCACATCCGACAGTTTTGAATTCATCAGGACAACATCCGCGCTGTCGATCGCCACGTCCGTTCCGGCACCGATTGCGATACCTGTATCTGCCCTCGTCAAAGCCGGGGCGTCGTTGATGCCGTCACCGACCATGGCTGTCTTTCCGCGTTCCGACAGTTTCCGGATCACTTCTTCCTTGCCTTCCGGCAGTACACCGGCTATGACTTTATCCACACCGGCCTGTCTGCCGATGGCATTGGCTGTTCTTTCGTTGTCTCCTGTTAACATGACCACTTCAAGTCCCAGGTTCCGCAATTCCTGCACAGCCTGCGGCGAATCCGCCTTGACCGTATCCGCAACGGCTATGATGCCGAGCAGTCTGCCGTCTTCTTCAAAGAACAGCGGCGTCTTGCCTTCCCCGGCGAATTCCTGCGCTTTGGCCAGTGCTTCAGCCGGCATGTCTGTCAGGGTCCGCATCAGCTTTTCGTTGCCGGCATGCAGAAGATGACTGCCGATCTTTGCTTTCAGACCGTTTCCCGGCAATGCCTCAAAGCTGTCCGCTTCTGTTTCCCTGATGCCTGCTTCACGGGCATAAGCCGTAACAGCTCCGGCCAGGGGATGTTCGGATTTCTTTTCAACCGCATAAGCTTTTTCAAGAAGTGTTTCTTCCGTTACTCCGACAGGATAAATATCCGTCACTTCCGGTGTCCCGGATGTGATCGTACCGGTCTTATCGAGGGCAATGATCTGGATCCTTCCGAGTGTTTCCAGTGCTTCGCTCGTTTTGAACAGTACGCCGTTCCTTGCTCCGATCCCGTTGCCGACCATGATGGCGACCGGAGTCGCAAGACCTAAAGCACACGGGCAGGCGATCACGAGAACAGAGATGCCTCTTGCCAGCGCGAAGGATACCGGTCTTCCGGCGATAAGCCAGCCGCAGATGACAATAAACGCAATTCCGATCACCACCGGCACAAATACGCCGCTGACCTTGTCCGCGATCCTGGCGATCGGCGCTTTCGTTGCGGCCGCGTCGGAGACCATGTGGATGATCTGCGCCAGCGTCGTGTCCTCACCGACCCTCGTTGCCTGACATTTCATATAGCCGGACTGGTTGATCGATGCCGCTGACACCTTGTCACCCGGTGCCTTGTCCACAGGGATGCTTTCACCTGTCAGGAAGGATTCATTGACCGCGCTTTCCCCTTCCAGCACGATGCCGTCAACAGGCACGCTGTCACCCGGACGGATGACAAACACATCACCTATGCCGACTTCTTCAATACCGACTTCCTTCTCTTCCCCGTCCCGCATGACGAACGCCGTTTTCGGCGCCAGTTTCATGAGGCTCTTCAGGGCATCCGTCGTCCTGCCTTTGGACATTGCCTCCAGCATCTTTCCGATCGTGATGAACGCGGGGATCATGGCTGCGGATTCAAAGTACAGCTGGTTGTGATACAGGTCCATCAGGGCCATATTGTCAGCGCCTTTCGTGATCATGGAACACATTTCATAAAATACGAAAGTACTCCAGCCAAATGATACCAGCGATCCCATTGCCACCAGCGTATCCATGTTCGGCGCACCGTGCATCAGAGAACTGAACCCCGATGTAAAGAATTTATGATTGATGATCATGACGATCCCCGCCAGCAGCATCTGCGTCAGCGTCAGACCGAGATGGTTGTGCACCAGGAATGCCGGCAGCGGCCATCCAAACATATGTGCACCCATGGTCAGATACATGAGCACACATAAAAATCCTGCTGAAAGCAGAAGCCTCCTTTTCAGCTTCGGCGTTTCCCTGTCTGCCAGGGCATCCGCTTCACTTTCCAGCGAACTTCTCTTCTCTTTTCCCTGCGCTCCCTTCAGGGAAGCACCGTATCCGGCATTTTCAACAGCCCGGATGATATCCGCGCTGTTCACATTTCCTTCCACACCCATGGAATTGGTCAGAAGGGAAACCGAACACGCCGTTACGCCCGGAACGTTGTTCACCGCTTTTTCCACCCTTGCCTGGCATGCCGCACAGCTCATGCCTGTTACGATATATTGTTCCATACAGATTCCTTTTCTATTTCATCAGCTTTTCCAGCACATTGACCAGCTCATCCACCGTTTCATCTTTTCCGGCACGGATGTCATCCGCCACACAGCTTCTGACATGTTCCGCAAGGAGCACCTTGTTGAAACTGTTCAGTGCCGAAGTTGCGGCCGAGACCTGGATCAGGATATCCGGACAATAGAGATCGTTTTCCACCATCTTCCGGATCCCCCGGATCTGTCCTTCGATCCGGCTCAGTCTGGCAAGCATTTTTTTCTTTTCTTCTTCACTGCGTTCTTTATGCCTGGTTTCACAGGCAGGACATTTTTCTATCATATTTTTTCTCCGTACCACGCAGATACTATATACCCCCCGGGGGTATATGTCAACATTAACGCTCCTGCCTGCGCAGACAGAAAAAAAGCACATGAAGTGCTTTTTCCGTAAAACGATTATGCCGCAGGTTCAGTCGTTGAGCAGCTTCCTCGCGATCTCGATTGCGCCTTTTCCGTTCATCGTACCGTATACACGCATGTCGATGCCGTCGATCGGCTTGCCCGGGAATTTTGCCTGGAGCTGCTTCAATGCATAGCGTACCTGGGGTCCCAGCAGGATGCAGTCAGCGTCCGGTCCGTATGTATCCACTTCACCCAGACCGTATGCATCGATACTGTAATCCTTGCCGGCTGCCGAAGCCGCCTGACGCATTTTATTAACCAGCAAACTTGTGGACATGCCGCCCGCACAGAATAAAACGATTCTCTTGTCAGCCATTATGATAACCTCCTGTATGTCTGCTTCTATTTTACTTTAGTTTTTTGCGAATCAGTGCTTTTTCCTGAAATCTGCCATGAATGTTTCGTAATCCGCAATGACTTCGTCACACCACTGGTCAAATTCCGGATCTTCCTTCTTCAGTTCTTCATGGTCATTCATATATTCCAGGAACAGTTCCGTTCCTTTTTCCAGCGTATAGCGGCACGAGAAATGCGGCATCAGCTTCTTCAGGTTCTCTGTACTGTAAATATTGGAATACTGCTTGTCTCCCAAAATCGCTGAAGCGTTGTCATAACGCCTTGATAAAGCTAACGTATCAGACGCGATATGGACGATCTTTACTTCCTTGTTCAGCTGTCTGCCGATCTCATGATAGATCATGTCCCATGTAACGCTGTCGGGATTGACGAGGTTCACAGAACAGCCGACCGCTTCTTCCCGGCCAAGCAGCTGGACAAAATTATCCGCGAAATCATATGTATGCATCATATGCCAGACGGACTTCCCGTCCCCGTGCACGATGACCGGCTTGTCACGCAGGATCCGTGATACGACGGACCAGCAGCTCCTGCCCTTTACGCTGAGCGGGAAACGGTCATAGCCGTATGTCTGGGAAGGACGCACGATCGTGACGGGAAAACCTTCATCATACGCATCCTTGAATACCTGCTCACATGCGGTCTTGCTGCGGCCGTAATCGGAATAAATATTGTCCTGTGCGGATTCTTCATCCAGATATACGGTATCTTCATGACGGAAAGTAACTACCGTGGAAATGAAGATATACTGTTTCGTCTTTCCCCTGAACAGACGGATCCGCTGTTCGGCAGCCTCTTTTGTGAATATGATGAAATCCGCGATCACGTCAAAGGAAAGATCATTGGTCACTTCCCTGACTTTCTGTTCATCGCCGATATCCGCTGTGAGCTGGATGACGCCTTCCGGCAGCGTTTTATGTCCGCGGTTGAGCACATACAGTTCTGTCTGCTCATCTGCCGCGAGATTTCGCATGATGGAAGAAGAGATCGTTCCCGTTCCCCCGATCAGCAGTACTTTCCGTTTATCCATTCTTTATATCCGTCCTTTCCTTCAATCTGATCTGCGCATTCCGGTAATCCCGGATCGATCTGGAAACCTGGCCTTCCACCAGGTAAGTCTGTCTGTCTTTGAATTCCTGTTTCTTTCCGGCATTCCACTTTCTGAGCGGACGGTAATAACCGATGATGCGCGAATAAACTTCTGTCTCGGATCCGCATTTCGGGCATTTATATACCTCACCGATAATGTACTTATGGATCGGACAGATGGAATAGGTCGGTGAAATGGTGAAATACGGAAGTTTGTAATTCTCAGCGATCTTCCTGACCAGCAGGGCGCATGACTCCCAGCCGGAAATCTTCTCGCCGATAAACGCATGGAATACCGTTCCGCCGGTATAGCGGATCTGGAGATCATCCTGCAGATCCAGCGCGGAGAAGATATCATCCGTGAAGCCGACCGGCAGGTGCGTGCTGTTGGTATAGTACGGCGTCCCGTGGATATTGGCTGTAATGATATCCGGATACTTTTCCACATCATCCCTTGCCAGACGGTAGCTGGTGCTCTCCGATGACGTAGCTTCCAGATTATAAGGATCCTGATACTGTTCCTGGTATTTCAGCAGACGCGCACAGGCGTGATCGATGATCTCTTCCGCAAATCTGCGTGCCTTCTCGTGTGTCAGGTCTTCCCCGATCCATTTCGCGTTCAGGCATGCTTCGTTCATGCCCATGATCCCGATGGTGGAGAAATGCTTTTCAAAGGTGCCGAGATACCGCTTCGTAAACGGGTACAGCCCGGAATCCAGCAGCTTCGAGAGTACTGTCCGCTTTGTTTTCAGCCCCCTGGCACTGAGATCCATCAGCTTGTCCAGCCGTTTGTAGAAATCTTCTTCATCCTTTGCCAGATAGGCAGTACGCGGCAGGTTAACGGTGATCAGGCCGATCGACCCGGTATCCTCACCGGAAGCGAAATAGCCGCCTGCCTTCCGGTACAGATGTTCCGGGCGGAGATGATCTTCCCGCAGGATCCTGCGGACATCATCCGGACGGTTGCCGGAATGGATATAATTCGCGAAATACGGAATGCCGTATCGGGCTGTCATTTCAAACAGCTTCCGGTTGTTTTCCGTATCTCCCCATTTGAAATCACGGGTAATGCTGTAGGTAGGGATCGGGTACTGGAACCCGTTGCCCGCCGCATCGCCTTCCATCATGATATCAATGAAAGCTTTATTGACCAGGTCCATTTCCTTCTGACAGTCCCCGTATGTATACGGCATATCCTCTCCGCCGACGACAGCCGGCACATCCTTCAGATCCTCCGGTACGGTCCAGTCGAGCGATATATTGGAAAACGGTGCCTGTGTACCCCATCTTGAAGGTGTATTTACACCGTAGATAAATGTCTGGATGCACTGTTTGACTTCTTCATAGGAAAGGTTCTCTTCCTTCACAAACGGCGCAAGATAGGTATCAAAACCGGAAAAAGACTGCGCTCCGGCCCATTCGTTCTGCATGATGCCCAGGAAGTTGACCATCTGGTTGCACAATGTGCTGAGATGCTTTGCCGGTGAAGAAGAGATCTTGCCCATGACGCCGCCGAGTCCTTCCCGGATCAGCTTGATCAGTGACCATCCGGCGCAGTATGCCGTTAACATCGACAGGTCGTGCATGTGGATATCACCGGAACGGTGTGCTTCGGCGATCTCGTTGTCGTAGACTTCGCTCAGCCAGTAGTTGGCTGTGATCGCTCCCGAGTTCGAGAGGATGAGGCCGCCCACGGAATATGTGATCGTGGAATCATCCTTGTCATGCCACTCAAAAGCATCCAGATAATTATCCACGAGCATCTTATAGTCCAGTGAGGTGACATCGATGTTGCGGACATTCTCGCGTGATTTCCTGTAAAGGATGTAGGCTTTTGCCACATCGCTGTATCCGGCTTCGCTGAGCGTACGTTCCACACAGTCCTGGATATCTTCCACTTCGATCAGGTTGTCCCTGATCAGCGGTTCATATGCACTTGTGACCTTGAGGCCGATCATGTCGATGATATTATCCGTATAGTTTCTTTCGCAGGCATCGAACGCCTTCCGGATCGCACCGGTGATCTTGGAAATATCAAACTCGACAATACTGCCGTTTCTCTTCTTTACGCGATACATTTCAGATTCCCTTTATTCCCCTTATTTCCGTTTCTCTGACATACGGCGCTGCCGCATCCCGCATCTCTTCCATTTCCTGCGGGCTGACTGCACTCAGGCCGGTCTGGATCATCTGACCGGAATTCTCAAACTGCTGGAGGACATACCGGTCAGCCCCTTTGATCCATTGCCCGATGGCGGCGATATCTTCCGCGGTATGGAATTCCCTGACAACGGTGGTGCGGAATTCATATTCCGTCTTGCTGCGAAGCAGGATCTGCACAGATTCCTCGATCGGCGCAATGCTGAAGGCATCTTCGTTCATGCCGGC
>CACZPD010000027.1 GCA_902782955.1 uncultured Erysipelotrichaceae bacterium | reverse complement strand
TGCGATAACCTTTCGGAGCACAGAAAGAGATTATTCTGGTAGAAAAGAGGACTTCAATGGACAGACGGAGACGGGTTATTCTTGTCAGCGGAATGAGCGGTGCCGGAAAGAGTACCGCCACCAGGTTTCTGGAAGATATGGGATACAGGGTCATCGATAATTTTCCCGTGCAGCTTCTCAGTCTTCTGATCGATATGGTGGAAACCAGTACGGACCCGCGCTACAGCTATATCGCATTGTCGGTGGCTGCGCAGGACTTTTCAGAGTTCCTGCGGATCGTGAAAGGGCAGAACATCGAATCAGAGGTTCTGTTTCTCGACTGCAGCGACAGCGTGCTGCTGCACAGATACAAGAGTACACGGAGAATGCATCCGCTGCTTCTCAGCAATACCGTTAACACGCTGGAGGAAGCGATCGCCGTTGAACGGCAGATGTTTACCCGTTCTCTTGACAGTACCTTTATCAGGATCGATACGACATTCCTTTCCGAAAAGGAATTCCGGAAAAAGATAGAGCAGTATTTCAGCAAATCCAACATTCCTGTCTTTTCGATCTCGTTTATGTCCTTCGGATACAAATACGGCGTACCGATGGATGCGGATGTGATGATCGATGTCCGTTTCCTGCCGAATCCCTTCTGGGTCGTGTCGCTGCGCCCGTATTCCGGTAATGATCCGCAGGTCTACAATTATGTGATCGAAAAACCGGAAACACAGGAATTCCTGACGAGATTCCTGGCATTCATGGACTATGCCTTTGAACAGTATGTCATGGAAGGAAAAAACCACTTCACGGTTGCGATCGGCTGCACAGGCGGCCAGCACCGCTCCGTTGCCATCACAAATTACCTCTACGATCATTACCGCGATACCTACCACTGCTACAAGCAGCACCGGGATGAGAAGGAATGGGTAAAGAATGAATAAAAAGAAAGTTGTGATCATCGGCGGCGGACATGGCCAGGCAGCCATGTGCCGCGGGATCAAATATATACCGGACATTGAACTGTCCGCGATCGTTACGGTAGCGGATGACGGCGGCAGCACAGGAAGGCTGCGGCGTCAGTTCCATATTCCGGCAATGGGTGATATCCGGAACGTCATGATCGCCCTGGCGGACAGCGAAACGCTGATGTCTGCCCTGATGGAGCATCGTTTTGAAGACCCGGAAGGCACCGGGAAGGATGTATCCGGGCATAATCTCGGCAATCTGATCCTGACAGCGATGACCCAGCAGTGCGGAAGCTTCCTGGAAGCGGTCAGCACGATCGGGAAGATCCTGAATGTAAGAGGACGCATCATACCGGCAACCTCCCAGGTCATAACATTATATGCCCTGATGGCGGATGACGTGATCGTCAAAGGGGAAGCCAGTATCCCCAGCCGGGAAAACAGGATCCGGAAAGTATTTTATGACAGCCCGGTGCATGCAGTACCGGAGGCGGTGAAAGCTGTGGAAGAGGCAGATCTCATCCTGTACGGGATAGGGTCGGTTTTTACCAGCATCCTGCCGAACGTGATCATAGAAGAGATCGGGGAAGCGCTCCGCAGATCAAAAGGCCGCAAGGTCTATTTCTGCAATGCCATGACCCAGCCCGGTGAAACCGACGGTTTTTCTGTGGAAGACCATGTCCGGGCGCTGCGGGAACACGGCGCGCCGGTGGACGCGGTCGTAACATCCGCGGATATCATACCGGATGAGATACTGAAACGGTATGCGGAAGAAGGAAGCATACCGGTCAGGCTGCGGGAATCTGCGCATGATTACGAAGTGATCCGGGCGGAACTCCTGGATTTTACCGGAGGGCTTGTAAGGCACGCTCCGGACAAGATCCGCAGGGCAGCCGAAAGTTTATTATAAAAAAGGAGACACAATGTCGTTTGCGGGAGAAGTAAAACAGGAAGTTGCGATGAAAGTCATGGAAGGAAACGATGCCCGGGCAGAATTGTCCGCATTGATCCAGATGACTTCTTCGCTTTCGTTCTCCAGCCGCGGCATTACCATCCTGGTTACCATCGAGAACGCTGCCGTAGCCAGGACCATATACCGGATCATCCGGGAAAGGTATCAGGCGGATGTGGAACTGTTCGTCAAGAAGAAGATGAACCTGAAAAAGAACCGGATCTACGGACTGCGCATCCTGTCGAAGGCGCCGTATATCCTGAAAGATCTCGGGATCTATTCCAGCCGCGGCCTGCTGGAAAAGCCGCTGGCGAAGATCGTGCATTCGGACAACAATGCCCGGGCATACCTGGCCGGCGCGTTTCTGGCCGGGGGAAGCGTCAATCCGCCGGAGAAGCCGAGTTATCATCTGGAGATCACTGCCGCGAATGAGGCGCATGCGGAATTCCTGATCCGGCAGCTAGCCAGGTTCTATATTCCTGCCAAGACGATCGAACGCAGGGGAAAATCGGTCGTTTACATCAAGGCGGCGGAAAAGATCGCGGATTTCCTGCGCTGCATCGATGCCAGCGAGGCATTGATGAAATATGAGAATATACGAATCTCGCGGGATTTCGCGAACAACATCACACGTCTGAACAATATGGACGTGGCCAACGAAATGAAAAGCCAGAAAGCAGCCGTATCCCAGCTGGAGGATATCCGGATCCTGGAAGAAGCCGGCAGGGTGCCTTATCTGGATGACAAACTGAGAGATGTAATTGCTTTGCGGAAGGAATTTCCGGAAAGCTCATTGAGCGAATTAGCAGCGGTTTATGAGAGAAGGACCGGCATTACCGTGACCAAGTCCGGTATGAAGCACAGGTTTGTGCGGATTCATGAACTGGCAGTGAAGGGAAGAAAAAATGATCCGAGTTGATTTGAAAAGCATTATTTACCTGATCGGACTGACAGTACTCCTCATATTTGTTTTCCGCGTCTTCTGGCCGCTTCTTCTGATACTGGCCGTTTATCTGCTGTATCAGTATCTGAAAGCCAGGCTGCTGATCAGGTCGGCAGAAAAACAGATGCGGAAGGAACTGGAGGAAAATGTCTCCGTGGAACAGCAGCTGTTTCAGTCCCAGGTGCATCAAAATGATGTGATCGACGCGGAATATGTCGAACACAACGAACAGAATGATGTACAATGATAGAGCGCGGAAGGATGAGGAACTATGATCACAAAACCGACACCGGAACAGCTGAATGAAGTCAAAAATGTATGGAAACAGTGTTTTCCCGAAGAAGACCCGAGATATACGGATTTCTTTTTCAGACAGTATTACAAGGAAGAAAACTGTTATATCAAGGTCGTAAAGGGAAAGATCGTTTCCGTTTTAATGCGGAATCCGCATGCCATGATGTTCAACAGCCGTCCGCTCCGCATCAGCATGATCATGGGTGTGGCGACACTGCCGGAATACCGGAAAAAGGGCTACATGCATGAACTGATGAAGACGGTCCTGGATGCCTGCGAGCATACGGAACTGATCACCCTGATCCAGACTGAGACGCCGGCCATGTATGAACAGTTCGGATTCCGGACGATCTACAGACGGACAGAATATAAACTGGACCGGAAAGACGTCAAACGCATCACGAATTTCGGCTGTGCCTATGAACCGGCACCGATCGACATGTTAAAGGTCTATTCCGCATTTATCCGCAGGTTCAACGGCTTTTATGCCCGCGACCTGGAATACTTTGTGAAGTACAAAAAGGAAATTGCGGCACTGGGCGGCAAGCTCGTTGCCTTCTATGACGGGAAAAACCAGATCCGCGGATATGCGGCAATGATCCCGCAGGGAGAAGCGCTTCGTGTGGATGAGCTGATCTATCTCGACAGCATGTCCCTGATGAAGCTGGTCAACGCGTGTCTGTATGAAAAGAATACGATCTCGCTGAATGTCTCCGACGCGGAGGATCTCAGCAAGGTATTCCCCAACGCGCAGAAAAAGACAGTTCCCTCCACCATGGCGAGACTGAACGACCCTGCGCTGTTCGGCAAAATGTACAATCACCGGGTAACCAACGTCAAAGAGGCATTCGCGATCGGAAGCAGGCCTCTGAACCTCAACGAATCAGCTTAAGAGCCGCCGGGCTCTTTTTTTACGGATTGAAAGGCAAGATTATGAAAGCGGTTTCTTATTGTGTGTAAAATTCGTGAATATCAAGTAATTATCGGCTTTCCGGGCATATTATCAATTGACTAACATGCCTGCTGAATTTATAATTTAATCACATCATAAGGAGGAAATTTAAGATAATATGAGTGATGTAAGAGTTGCGATTAACGGTTTTGGCCGTATCGGCCGTCTCGCTTTCAGACAGATGTTCGGTGCTGAAGGATATGAAGTAGTAGCTATCAACGACTTAACAAAGCCTTCAATGCTGGCTCACCTGCTGAAGTATGATACAGCACAGGGTGGCTATTGCGGAAAGATCGGCGAAGCCCTCCACACTGTTACCGCAGATGATGAAGCAAACACAATTACAGTAGACGGAAAGACACTGCAGATCTATGCAAAGCCGAATGCTGAAGAACTGCCATGGGGCGACCTCAAGGTAGACGTAGTTCTGGAATGCACAGGTTTCTACACATCCAAGGCAAAGGCTGAAGCACACATCAAGGCTGGCGCTCGTAAGGTCGTTATTTCTGCTCCTGCAGGAAATGATCTCCCGACAATCGTTTACAACGTCAACCATGAAACACTGACAGCTGAAGACACAGTTATTTCTGCAGCATCCTGCACAACAAACTGCCTCGCTCCGATGACAAAAGCTCTGAACGACTATGCTCCGATCCAGAGCGGTATCATGACAACTGTTCATGCATACACAGGCGACCAGATGATTCTCGACGGCCCGCAGAGAAAGGGTGACGTTCAGAGAGCAAGAGCTGGTGCTGCCAACATCGTTCCGAACAGTACAGGTGCTGCAAAGGCTATCGGTCTCGTAATTCCTGAACTGAACGGCAAGCTCATCGGCGCTGCACAGAGAGTTCCGACTCCTACAGGATCCACAACAATTCTGCACGCTGTTGTTAAGAAAGACGAAGTAACTGTTGAAGGCATCAACGCAGCTATGAAAGCTCAGACAAATGAGTCCTTCGGTTACACAACAGAAAAACTCGTTTCTTCTGACATCATCGGTATGAAGTATGGTTCACTGTTTGATGCAAATCAGACAATGGTTTCCAAAGTTGCGGACGGCGAATATCTGGTACAGGTTGTTTCCTGGTATGACAACGAAAACTCCTATACATCTCAGATGGTTCGCACAATTAAGTACTTCTCCAACGTTAAATAATCTTTAACAAAGAGAGAAACCTTAAGATGTAAGAGAAGCAGCCGGCTGAAAAGCCAGCTGCTTTTCAT
>CACZPD010000026.1 GCA_902782955.1 uncultured Erysipelotrichaceae bacterium | reverse complement strand
TTTCAGGAGGCGGCGTATACCCCTGCTTCCTCCCTGGATCGTGTAGTCTCCGTTCACGATCAGGCTCTCCTCAGGGCTGATTCCAGCTTCTTTCAAGCCGTCAAGATATCCCTGCAGACGTTCCAGTGCCGTGTATACGTTTCCAGGACCTCCCAGAAATCCGATTTTCCGGTGTCCATGATCTGTCAGGATCTTCACCGCATCATGGGCAGCCGTCCGGTTATCCGTCAGCACGCAGTCGCATGTGATTCCATGGATCATCCGGTCGATCAGCACGATCGGTTTTCCGCTTTTTACAAAGGTTTCCAGGTGGTCTCCCTCCATGCTGGCGGGCATATTGATGATTCCGTCCACCCGACGGCGAAGCAGGAATTCCGCGGCTTCTTTTTCAAGCTTTTTGTCAGTCCGGCAGTCACAGACAATGGCCGCATATCCATGGCTTCGCAGAACATCCTCCAGTTCGGTTATGACCTGGGCGCAGAATGTATTGTTGAGTTCCGGAATGACCACGCCGATCGTACGCGTCGTGTTGGTTTTAAAGCCTCGCGCCACTTCATTCACTTCATAATGAAGATCTTCGATGGCTTTTTCGATCTTGACCCGGTTTTTTTCACGTACATTGCCGCCGTTGATATAAGAAGAAATCGTTGCGAGGCCCAGGCCTGTCTCCCTCGCAAGATCCTTCATTGTAGCGCCCATGATATTATTCTGCTTTTCCGTCGCAGCCGCAGACCTTCATTCTGTACATGACCTGTTCCTTGACAGCCTGGATGGCAGCCTTTCCGAAGGCTTTCGGATCATAGATCTTCTCGTCCGCCGCCAGCGTCTCACGAACTGCCTTTGTATAAGCAGCTCTCAGCTCGGTTGCGAAATTGACCTTGCAGATTCCGCGTGCCACGCAGTCCCTGACATCCTGATCCGTAAGGCCGGAAGCTCCGTGAAGAACCAGCGGAATGTCTACGACTTCGCGGATCTCGGAAAGTCTTTCCTTGTCAAGAACCGGAGTCCCTACATAGAAACCGTGGGCAGTACCGATGGCCGCTGCCAGGGATGTGATTCCAGTTCTTTCGACAAATTCTTTTGCTTCTGCCGGATTGGTGTTGGTATCGGCTTCGGCTTCCAGATCGTCTTCTTTTCCGCCTACCTTGCCAAGCTCTGCCTCGCAGGGGATTCCAAGAGCTGCCGCCACATCCGCAACGCGCTTGCTGACTTCGATGTTCTCTTCAAAGGGAAGCTTGGATCCGTCGATCATGACGGAGCTGTAGCCCGCATGGATCGCCTGCATGGCAAGTTCAAAACTGCTGCCGTGATCCAGATGCAGGCAGACCGGAACAGATACTTTTTCTGCTTCAGCTTTGACCATTGCGGCAAATGTTTCAAGAGACACATATTTGATGGAGCCCGGTGTAGTCTGGATCATGACCGGAGCCTTCAGCTCCTCCGCCGCCGCGATGATGGCCTTGATCATTTCCATGTTCTCGGCGTTGAATGCGCCTACCGCATAATGGCCTTCCTGAGCTTTCTTCAGCATTTCTGCAGATGTAACATATGACATAATGAAGTCCTCCTTTTTCATTGCAACGGTCCGGGATTCCTGGAAACCGAAACGTTTCAGTTTTGAATATCATAACATGCTTCTCAATTCTTGTCAACCTGTTTCCTTCCGGATCATTCATTTATGAGCATGAAAAAACGACGGTTTTTCGTAAAATATTTCTCTTGCTTTTTGTTACCCTGAAAGCTATGCTTTAAACAGAAAAAAGCGCGGACATCTTATGCCGCGCATTTTCAACACAATTCACCAACGGCCGTACTTGTTTCCGGCCGAATGAAAGGAGTCATTCATATGCTGCTTGGAATTCCTGAAATTTTATCCCCCGAACTTCTTAAAGTACTCTGCGAAATGGGTCACAGCGACAGGATCGTCATTGCTGACGGAAATTTCCCGGTCGAAACCATGGGAAAAAACTGCAAGGTCGTACGCTGTGACGGACATGGCGTGCCGGAACTTCTGGACGCGATCCTCACTGTGATCCCGCTGGATACCTACGTTGAAAAGCCGGTAACCCTGATGGAAGTCATGAAGGGCGATACCGTTGGTACTCCGGTGATCTGGGACACCTACAAAAAGATCGTTGCCGACCATGATCAGCGTGGAGCCGACGCGGTAGGAAACATCGACCGCTTTGCTTTCTATGATGAAGCCAAGACCGCATACTGCATCATCGCAACCGGTGAAAAAGCGGTATATGCAAACGTCATGCTGCAGAAGGGTGTTGTCATCAACAAATAAAGAAAGAACTGTAAAAAGCGTGATCCGGTCAAAATGAA
>CACZPD010000025.1 GCA_902782955.1 uncultured Erysipelotrichaceae bacterium | reverse complement strand
TGCATGTCGTCACTTTGTGAAAGAAAAGTCTACAGACAGTTCCTTTTGTTCGTCTGTAGACTTCTTCTTAACTTAATGACGTTGGGCCGCAGCCCGGTCATTTTGATTATTCGCCTTTTTCGAGAGCGAGTGTACGTGTTGTGATGTCACATACGGAAGCCGGTCCGTAGTACTGGATCGCACCCGGATATGTGTATGCAGTTTCAACAGCCCAGGCATCTCTGTGAGCTTCGAAATACTTAAACGGTTTGCCGTCCAGTTCAACGAGAGCTTTCTTGATAACCGGTTTGTCTTCACCGTGCCTTCTTTCCATGTTCATCATCTTTGTGATCGGCATGCCGCCGGCGATCCATTCTTCTGCCGGTTTTGTCAGGTTGTAGACCTTGGACAGATATCCTGTATAGCCGTACTGGATGAGCATGAATGCGTTGTAGCCGAGGGAGTAGCAGTAGTCAGCGTCGAAGTTGGACGGGAACGCGCATCTTCCTTCATAACCGAAGAAGTGGTGCAGTGCGTTGAACTTGCCGCTGTATGTGCCGGCTGCTTTTCTCTCATCGAGTTTTGCCTTGACGAGTGCGGAGAACAGCTTCTCGGATTCGATCAGGGATACCTGTACGTTTCCGTGCGGGTCTCTCTCGAGGAACAGCTGCTGCTGGATGGTCTGCGGCAGAATTGCGAATACTGCCATGGATTCCTTTGTCAGACCGTTTTCGATGAAGGCATACTTCTCTTCCCATGTGCCCAGGGCGTTGAAAGCATCAGCCTTGCTGCCGGCGAGCAGTTCGTTGATCTCACTGATCAGGACTTTGAATTCAGGAACGAATTCAACAACACCTTCAGGAATGATCGCAACACCGAAGTTCATTCCGTTCGCAGCTCTCTTGCATACGGAGTCAGCGATGTAGTCAGCGAGCTGGGAGAGGGACATCTTCTTCTGTTCAACTTCTTCGGAGATCAGGCAGATGTTCGGCTGTGTTTCCAGTGCGCACTCGAGTGCTACGTGGGAAGCGGAACGTCCCATGACCTTGATGAAGTGCCAGTATTTCTTAGCGGAGTTTGCGTCTCTTTCGATATTTCCGATCACTTCGCTGTATGTCTTTGTAGCTGTGTCAAAACCGAATGAGCATTCGATGTCTTCGTTCTTGAGGTCGCCGTCAATGGTCTTCGGGCATCCGATGACCTGGACGCCTGTCTTCTTTGCCGCAAAGTATTCAGCCAGTACAGCAGCGTTTGTGTTGGAGTCATCACCGCCGATGATTACGATCGCTGTGATGCCGTGCTTCTTGCATACTTCAGCCGCAACCGCGAATTGTTCTTCAGTTTCGAGTTTTGTTCTGCCGGAACCGATGATGTCAAATCCGCCGGTGTTTCTGAACTGGTCGATATATGCATCATCGAAAATCAGATAATCATCATCCAGCAGTCCGCTCGGACCGTTTTTGAAACCATAGAGTTCATTTTCCTTGTTTGTTGCCTTCAGGGCATCATACAGACCGCATACGACGTTGTGTCCACCCGGAGCCTGGCCGCCGGAAAGGATAACACCTACGACCTGCTTTTTAGCCTCAGATGTGTTCTGTCCTTTTGCAAATGTGATTTCTTTCTTTCCGTATGTGTTCGGGAACAACGCTTTGATCTTTTCCTGGTCCGCTACGCTCTGTGTCTCTTCGCCTTCCTTGACACAGATCTCCGCAATGCCTCCTCTGAGCATTCCGGGCAGCTTCGGAACATACTGCAATCTTTCTTTCTGTAATGGTGAAATGATCATATTTTTACTCCTTTATCTGTTAATCAAATGCTAAATCATTTTGCCTTCAAAGTAAATAGCAGCCCTCTAAAAAACGGAACTGCATCACGCATTTCCGTCTTCTTTTTCATCGTTCAGAATGTCATCAATCATCTCTGCCACACATGTATAAATGTGCTTTGCATGCACTTTGATCTCTTCTTCCGCACTTGCGATGCACGCACCATGCTCCCCGTATTCGATCAGCGGGATATCGTTGTCCGCATCCCCGATGGTATATGTATCTTCCAGGGATATTCCCTCACGTTCACGTACGAAATCAAGTCCCGATGCCTTCGAGATCCCTTTCGGGACCACATCCACCGCATACTTGTTGGCATAGGCGATGATCTGATCGGAAAAATGATCGTTGATCCGCTTTGCGAGAATTGACGCTCCCTGTGTTTCCGCCATGGAGATCACGATCTGGGCATATTTGCCTGTTTCCATCAGTTCGCTTTCATCCATATCCGGTTCCAGTTCCGGATACCGTTTTTCCGTCAGTTCCCTGTCAACGATGATCCGGTGCCGGTAGTAGCCGTCATTGACAACATAGGACACCACGCCGCCGATCTCTTTCGCGATATACATGATATCCAGACTCATTACCGGGTCGAGATAAGTCGCGGACAGTTCCCTGCGGCTGCTGTCATAGACCATGCCGCCGTTGTTTGTGATGTAGTAATCCGCCGCGATCCCGTTGCGGTCAGCTTCCATACCGGCTGACTGCATGGATCTTCCCGTATCCATCACAAACAGATTGCCTGCTTTCCTCCATCGCTTCAGTGCTTCTTTATCTTCTTCCGTTACGCTTTCCTCATACCGCAGCGTCCCGTCGTAATCCGATGCCAGCAGTTTCATTACAGTTCACCCCGTTCCATCATTTTCATCAGCGGTGTATCTTTCATATTCTCATAGAGCGCGGCCGCTTCCGCTTCCAGTCCGGAGGCTATCTCCTGTGCCTCCCTGACGACTGTTTCCTCATCCACTGTCAGGACTTTGAAATTCTCCATGATGATCTTTCCGTCGATCACCGACATCTCCACTTCGCTTCCCTTTGCGGAATAGACCAGGTTGGGTACGATATTGCGGATCGGCGAGAGGATGACCGGACACAATGCCGGCTGACGCGTATCGATCATGATCAGATCTGCTTTCTTTCCTTTCTCAAGGGAACCGATCTCATCCCCGAGACCGATCGTACGCGCGGATTCTATCGTCGCCATGCGCAGGACTTTCCATGCTGGGAATACAGACGGATCCTTCGCCTTGCATTTATTCAGGATCGCCGTGAATTTCATTTCATTGAACATATTGCTGCAGTTGTTGCCGGGTGCCTGGTCGGAACCAAGGGCAAGACGGCTGCTCTTTCTCAGAAATGCGGCTGCCGGCGGGACGATCCCGTCAATGATGCCGATACTGCCGCTGCACAGAACCATGCCTGCACCTTTGGAAGCCAGATATTCAGTTTCCTCATCCGTTGCTTCCGTCAGATGCACGGCGATCAGCCGCTCATTCAGATAGCCGATCTCATCCAGATACTGGATCGTACGCTTTCCGTATCTCTGCATCATCTGATCCATTTCCCTATCTCCCTGGGCAACATGCATATGGATGGAAGTATCATATTTTTCCGCCAGTTCCTGAATCTCCTTCAGCATTTCCGGGGTGCACATATCCGCGCCCTGCGGTCCCAGCATGCATGTAATGCGTCCGTTTTCCTTTCCGTTCCACTGTTCGATCAGGTCTATGTTTCTCTGCAGGCGCTCACGACCTTCTTCTTCATCGAAAATATACAGTTCACCTACGCCTGTCTTTTTGATCTTCGGCATAGCATTTACCATTTCCGCCACCCGTGCCCTTGTGCCGAGACGGACATGGTTTTTCACGATCTCCGTCATCGGGGAATCGAAATCGCAGAATGTCGTCGTACCTGCCTTCACACCTTCCAGAAGGTTCATCATGCTGCCCTTGACCACAGCTTCATCCTCTTTGCGCAATACCTGTGCAAACGGCCAGATACCGTTCTGCATCCAGTTATGTATATCCTGGGATACGCCCCTCATCAGGGCATCCCCGCTGTGAATATGCGCATCGATCAGACCCGGCATGATCACTTTGCCGGATGCGTCGATCACCCGCTCCGCTTCAAATTCTTTTTCCAGTTCCCCGCTTTTCCCGACTGCGGCGATCCGGTTCCGGGTTACAGCAACGGCACCGTCTTCGATAAATCCCGTGCCTTCCCCCTGCATCGTGAGTATATATCCATGTAAAAACAACAGATCTGCTTTTCGCATATTCAAACCTCCGTGGCATTATTATCACTATAGTACATGATACCTTCCCGGAACGTATAAAAATCACATTAAAAAAGAACAGGTTCCCCTGTTCTTACATGATTACAGCCATTTGTAGAACTCTTTGACGACTTCCTCATGGTCGCCTGTGACGATCAGATGATGGTTGCCGATGGAATGCGTCAGGAAGTAGCGCAGCGCTTCCTCTTCCAGACGGATGCGGATCTGCGTGCGGCAGAGATTTGTCTCACACAGGTTCTCTTCCAGTGTTCCCGCCTTGACAAAGTATCTGTCCAGCAGTCCGGATGTCTTGAAAATGGTGACCGGTCCTTCTGCAATCTTGCCGCGGAAAGCAACACCCAGTCCGGATTCAAAATGCGTCATAAGCTCGACTTCCTTCGGCATGTTCAGAGGCAGTGTGCAGTGTGCAAAGACGATCTCTCCTGTTTCGGAAATGATACGGGACGGATTCGCCATGAATACCGGTTTCCCGGAAAGCTCCCCGATCACCGCCATGGAGATCAGACTCGGAACATCTCCCTCACAGCCGGCATAGATGCCCTGCGCGTTCAGGATCGCCAGCGCGAGACAGCCGGTTCCTTTGATGGGTCCCAGCAGGTCGAAGCAGCGCACTGTTACACCGTCCAGCCTGTATTTTTTCACCAGTCTGTCCAGCGCGCCGTAGATATGACAGCAGACTTCTGTATCCTGCGGATGCCAGTTTCTTCCCTTGACCATTTCGGTATACTCATTTTCCGGATATTCTTTCTTCGCGATCTCATCAAAGAATTCCTCCATCGGGATATCCACGATCTCGATACCGTTCTTTTCCTTGCTCAATGCCCTGTCAACGTCCGATGAGATCAGCCAGTCACTCGGTTTTCCGACACATCCCAGACGCATGGAGCTGATCTTCTTCTTTGCCGCAAATACTGTTGACAGTGTTTTGATCCGCTTTGCCATGATCTCTTCAGAACCATGGATGATCTCGCCTTTAATGCCGTTCTGTTCCAGATATGACAGGATCTCCATGGACGCAGCCAGGGAATTGTTTTTCCCGGTCGTCAGAAGGAATACAGGTCTGGGCAGTTTGTCCAGAATAGCCTTGAACCTTCCTTCCGTTCCGCCGCCGCCGATGAATGACAGCAGCAGATCCTGATCTTTCGCTTCTTCCAGTTCCACGAAGGAAATATCCTGTCCGGACAATTCCCCGAGTCTATCAACCAGTTCACGGTTATACCGGTTGATGTTCACGCTGTCCACGTTTGTGGATTCTACATAATAAACTCCGATTTTCATTTTTTCCTCCTGATGATTATTCTTTCCCCTGGACAAATGACGCCGGGGAAGGTATTTCCGTTTCACTGACAAAGGTCAGTGTCAGATCCGCATTCACCTTGTAAAGCTGAACAAGATTCCTATCCAGCAGACCTGCGAGCAGATATCTGTCCTGCATGATCAGCTGAAAGCCTCTGGGATCCTTTCCGGGCAGTTCCTGATGATATACAGGCTCCGGCATGCCGTCCGGATCCACGCGGAACATCGTGATCATGCCGTGTCCCGAGAAGCATCTGTTCGAAGCTGCCAGGAATCTGCCGTCTTTGGATATATGGATATCCGCCGGCATAAATGCAGTCCTGTCACCCATCGCGGATGTATTCTTTTCTTTTTCATCCGCTTCCGGTTTTTCAAATACCGGCAGGGGTCTGTCTTTATAATAATCTGCCGGTGCGGTTCCGGTCAGTCCGGCATCTTCCATCTCTCCCGATTTCCTGTCAAACCGGTATACGGAAAGAGCGGGATAATTTTCGTTCAGAACATAGAGAATATCCTTTTCCGGATGCAGGGCTGCATGTCTCGGCGCATATCCACTTCTTGTGCAGAACCGGTTCAGCACTTTCAGTTTTCCGGTTTCCGCATCCAGACGCATGACCTCGATCCGGTCGGCACCGCGGTTGCAGACGAAAACAAGATCTCCCTTTGTCTGCACGCAGTGATTATGGCTTGTGGACTGGCCGCCGCCATGGCACCAGTATCCATGCCCTTCCGACAGCTTCAGATCCGTCAGTTCCCCGATTCCGCCGTCTTCCCGCAGACGGAACGCAGCGGTATTCGAGTCATCAAACCCTCTCTGCAAAACCCATTTCCCGTCATCGTCCTGCACATAATGACAGGTTACGGTTGAATGGGACCCATGATTGGATGCCAGCAGATATCTCCCGTCATCACTGACAGTCACGTAGGATGTTCTGGAACCATAGGAAATACTGTCGTTGATCCTGATCAGCCTGCCGGTTTCCGGATCGATGCGGCAGGCAGTCACACCGCCGCCGGATCCGTTCAGTCCGGTGAAATCCTTTGTTTCATTTGCGGCATACACATGCTTCCCTTCCGGATCCATGCATATAATGCCTGCGTTGTCCGCATACAATACATCTATGACTTCCATGGAAAGATCATCATGGATCTCCAGGGTATAAATGCCTTTCCCCTGACCGCTCACACTGGCGGGACCTTTTTTCGGCGCACCGACCGACCCGGCATATACCAGCATAATTATTTCCTTTCATCATGCAAAAAAGTGATGCTCAGCGGCATCACTCTTCTGCGGTTTCTTCTGCTGCTTTCTTCAGAATCATTTCCGTATCCAGAGAACCGTCGTCATCCGTATCGGTATACAGCGTGTCCGGTACACCGTCTCCGTCCGTATCGACTTCCAGCATATCGGCTACACCGTCCCCGTCCACATCTGTCGCGATGGCATCCGGTACTCCGTCACCATCCAGATCGACTGCGTATTCCTTCGGTGCCACAGGCTCTTTCTGCGGATTTCCTTCCGGCTTTTTCTCAGGAGCCGGTTTGTTCTGCTCTTCATAGATCTTCTTCAGTATCAAAGCAATTCCGCCGATCGCCGCAGTAACTCCGGAAATCATGATCCCTCTTTTAAATGACATAATGATCGTCTCCTTTATCTGTTAAGTTCATTATACGCAAGTCAGATTCCAGAATCCATACCATGCATGGAAAAAGACCGGGTCTGATGACCCGGTCCTTCGTACTTTTGTGTGAATGATCAGTTGTCAGCTGTGACAGCCTTGGCTGCTGTTCTTCCGGAAACGAAGATCTCAACGATCGCATTTCCGCCGAGACGGTTGCCGCCGTGGATGCCGCCTGTAACTTCACCTGCCGCATACAGACCAGGAATGACGTTGCCGTCTTTATCCAGTACATGTCTGTTTACGTCAACTTTGAGACCGCCCATCGTGTGGTGTGTGGACGGAGCCATGAGACGGATCGTCAGGAGTGTGTTGTCGAGATCATATGTATCGACGTTGTATGTGCCGTCTTCATTCTGTTCAACATTACCTACAGTACGGGAAGCAATTGCTTTTCCTACATCCGGATATTCGCTTCCTGTCATGACTGCCTTGTCATAATCACGGATCGTCTGGATGACAACTTCCGGATCTGCCGTAACACCGAGTTCCTTGAACAGTTCAGGGAGATCAGCGATCTTTCTGCGGTAGTAACGTCCTTCGTAGTCACCGTCAGCGAGCTGTGTCGGAGCCGGCATCATCTGTTCGGCGTTGTAGAATTCGAGGAAGACACCCTGTGTGCCGTTGACTTCCATACCGTTGCGGAATTCAGCGAGCGACAGAACGTCACGCTCGGAACCTTCGTCTACGAAACGATGACCTGTGTTCGGGTTGATCCAGCAGGCGTAGTTTCCGCCGCCGAATGCGAGGTTTCCGTTGTCGACCCAGGAGATCGGCATCAGCTGTGTGAAGTTCATGCCTGTCACGTCAGCGCCGGCTTCCTGTGCCATCTTGATACCGTCACCCTGCAGAGAAGAACGGTTCGTTGTCTTTGTCTGTTTTGTCAGATAAGCGCTGTCCCAGTACTGGTTGTATTCGAGTACTTCATCGATGTTGGCTGCGAATCCGCCTGTTGCGAGGATAACGCCCTTGTTTGCGTGGGCTGTTACTTCTGTGCCGTCATACTGAACAGCCTTGACGCCTGTAACTCTGCCGTCTTCAACGATCAGGGACTGAGCGTCAGTTCTCAGCATGATCTTGTTGTCTTTCGCGGTAGCGCTTGTGTTCAGCAGCGTGTTCTTCGGAGCCATGAAGTATGTGCCCCAGCGTCCGCCGTATTCCTGACCATCGATCTCAGCACCGGCAAATTCGTTTTCCCTGTACCAGAGAGCACCGATCAGAGTCGGCTGTGTGTCTTCGATGAACTTGGCACCCTGTTCTTCCAGCCACGGCTTCAGATCCTGGCCGTCTTTGATGAACTGGGAAACGAGGTCAACATCACCGTAGATCCAGGCACTCTTGTCAGCTGTCTGACGCAGACCGCCGTAGTATGTCTGGAAGATATGCAGGTTGATCGTGGAGAACAGTGTCAGCTTGTTTTCAGCAACTCCGGCATCCAGCTGCGGCTGTGCCCAGTCGAGGTATGCCTGGATTTCCTTCTTGAGATCCTGCAGGACCGGCAGATATTCAGCGTGTACGCCGTGTTTGGATAATTCCATCGCGTCGCCGGCTACGAATTCGTTTGTCTTGTAATATTCTTCATCAAACGGTTCTTCGCTCCAGTTGAGGATCATCTTCAGCTCGTTGATGCAGCCCTGGACGGATTTGACCTTGTCATAAGTATTTCCGTCAAAGCCTACGCCTGTTGTCGCATCCGGATCTTCCGGATCCCATACGAGGTACTTCATGACAGACTGGTACTGACCGCCGGAAACGAGTGTATTACCGCCGATCTCGGCATTCTTTTCAATGACGAGAACTGTGTTGCCGTCCTGGGCAGCCTGGGCAGCCGCAGCCATACCTGCACCGCCGGCACCGACTACGACGACATCATATGTCTCATCGATCGCTGCGCCTGCTTCGTGCTTGACTGTATTCTTCTTGAAGCCTTCCAGATCGGAAGCTTTTGCCTGTTCAGCCGCGTCGTTTACAGCTGTTTTGACGCCCATGGATGTGAATGTCGCACCGGATACACCGTCTACGCCGGAACCGTTGGCAGCCTTGATGTCTTCAAACATGATGTCATAGGCAACCGTACCGACAGACTGTGTTTCAACGGATTCCTTTACGGCAATGTCCGTGATCGCTTCTTCGCTGAATGTGACATCCAGTGTCAGCGGTCCGTTGTAACCTGTGCCTGTGCCTGTGTATGTCCCAGGTGTATATTTGACCGGGACATTTTCATGCTGTGCAGCACCGCCTTCTTCCGGTGTGCCGCCTGCCTGTTTCAGACAGTCCGCAGCCGCAGCCTTGACTGCGTCGGAAGTAACTGTGGCACCGGAGATGCCGTCCACGTTTGTGCTCTGTGCTTCGACAATTGCTTTCGGCAGATCATTGATAGCAGCATCGGAGATGCCTGCTGTTTCTGCGTGATCCGTTACTGTTACAGATTCGATCTTTGTGTCGCTTACAACGACTTCAACTGTAACCGGTCCGTTCTTTCCGTCTGCGGATGCAGTATAAGTTCCTGCCTTATACTTTGCGCCGCCGCCGGAAGAGGATGATGTACAGCCGATCAGAGAAAGAATCAGAAAAGCACTGATCACTTTGCTGAGATACTTTTTCATTTTTTCCTCCCTAAATGATTGTTTGAAAACCATCGGTTTTGTAAAATAAACATAGACCCTGTATTCGATACAGGGTCAAGGCGCAGTTATACAGAAATCGACAAATTATCCGTACTGTCAGGTGCAGTAATCCAAATCAACAAATTATCCAAACTACAAGGTGCTTATGCAGATCAACAAATTATCCAAACTATCAGGCGTTAATCCGGAAACGATCCGCGTTTACCGCAAACGAAAACTTCTTCGTCCGAAAAAAATGGACAACGGCTACTACGAATATTCCCCTGCCGATTACATTTCCCTGCTGTACATACGCAAGCTCAGAGGGTATTCCATCGGTCTCGAAGATATCAGTACTCTGTACGATACAGAAGACCCTGACAAGATCCTGAAGATCATCGAAAAGGAACAGAATTATCTTTCCGAACAGATCGCCCGGCTGCAGGAGGAACAGCGTTATCTGGAACTGGAACGGATCCATATCACGGAGAGTTTTCATACCGGATTTGCCGGCGTGCAGGTCATGCAGTCGATCGACGAAAAGATCGACCTTTATGAGCCTTCCTTTTCATCCGGGGAACTGATGTCTTTTGTCCAGAAATATGCCAATAAAATGACCCCGACCCTGCGGATCCGGAAAGAGATCCTGAACGGGCCTCTGGAAGACAAGCGCATCCCGGTCGAAATGGGCTTCGGCACATACCGGTATGTTATCGAAGAAACGAATGCCGCCATGCCGGAAAACTATATTTCCATCCCGAACGGTATCCATATCAGCCAGATGATCCGTACCTGCGATCTGGATTTCCTGCAGCTCTCCCAGCTGTTTCCCATGATGGAATATGCCAGAAAAAACAATACGCCTTTCCTTTCTGATACCACAGGTTACCTGATGCATATCGAACAGAAAGACGGTATCTTTTACTACCATTTCCGCATCCGCGCATGTATAGAAAAAAACGAAGTGATCACAGCACGGCCGTGATCACTTTTTAAACGGATTCTTAAACAGTTCCTTTACCGGAGCTATCAGCTTCTCTCCTTCTTTTTTCCATCCTTCCGCTGTCCTCGTATAGCAGTAAGGACATTTTTTTGCGGAATCAGGAATACTCTTGCCGCATTTCCTGCATCTCATTCCGACACCTCCATACCGTTCTTTCTTGCCAGATCCTTTATTTCCTCGTCCGTCATCCGGTCTACTTTCGCGAGATCCAGCACAGCCATCCCGAACCCGGAAGCCATGGCTGTCCCGTAATAATCTTTCAGTTCTTCCCTGAGTTTTTCAATCTTGTCATCACTCATATTATGATCCTTTCACACTGCACGGCAGTTCGTTCTGTTCATGATAGTTTTATTATAAGCCTCCTATGTCCTGTTGCGTACATTTCCGTGCTCAGGACAGTGGAATTTTGTATAATGATTTATATCAGTAGTTTTCAGGAGGGAATCATGACCCTTTTCAATGTTCTTTTGGAAAATCTGTGGGGATTTGATACGCTGATCATTATCGCAGCGCTTTTCAACGGCTTTTGGATCTACAGGGAATGCGGCCGCAACGCAGACAAAGTCTACCACCATTTCAACAGGAAAGACTATACTGCGAATCTGACACAGGAACAGAAAGAAGCTTTTCAGGCCGGATCGGAAAAAGAAACTGTCCTGACACCTCAGGACCTTCTGAAATACAGGGAAAAGACGAACCAGCTCTATGCCCTGTATACGAATTTCACTTCCGTATTCCCGCTTCTCGGCATGTTCGGTACAGTCATTTCCCTGATCCGCATGGGCGATCTGATCGGAACGGGAGTACAGGGAGCCTTCTTTTCGGCACTGACATCCACATTCTGGGGCATCGTTGCGGCGATCGTTTTCAAGCTGCTGGATTCGGGAATTTCCTATAAGATCGAAGACAACGAAAAACACCTGGAATACCTGTTTAACCCCAATAAAGAGGGAAGGTCATGAAAAAACGGGATATCATCCTCGACTTTACTTCCCTGCTGGATGTGATCATGATCCTGCTTTTCATCGTCATGTCCAATACAGCTGTTGCCTCCGCAAATGTCAGCGAAGAACTCACCGAAGCAAAGGATGAGATCTCGGAGCTTGAATACAAACTGCAGACCCAGTCATCCGCGCAGGAAAGCTACGCTGTTTACTCTTCCGACGCAGTGATCGTAACCATGTACAATACACAGAAGGACGGATCGCACATCCTGCATTTATTCAGAGGGGAAAACGGTGAAGATCCTGTCGAGATCACGATGGGGGAAAACAGTACAGGCAACACCAGGACACGGATACGCACCTATATAACGGATATACTGGACACAGTGGAAAACAGCCCTGTCTACATCGTATTCCAGTATGACAAATACACCATCTACCGCTCGGAATTTGAGGCGATCGGAGAAGAGCTGAGATCCCTGAGCAAACAGCACAAAGAAGTATTCTATAAGGAAGTCGAAACAGCCGGCGAAGAATGAGATGCGGGAGGATAAAGCAATGGAGAACGAAAAACAGGTAACGAAGTCACAGCCGAAAAGAAGCAGAGGCGGCAGATACGCAGCCATCGCGGCTTTACTTCTGCTGCTGGGCGGCGGATACGGATTCGGCACAGGAAGATTCAGCATCGGTGACGGCACCGGGATCCTGCCGGGTGAGAATGAACCGATCCCCGACACGATCATCATCAAGATCTCTGAAAACGAAGTGACCGTCAACGGCCAGAAATGCGCCAACAAGGAAGAACTGAAGGCATATCTTGAAAAAGTCTACTCCGACGACAGGATATTCATTCTCGAAGATGAGAATGCGATACTTGCAAGTTATGAATGGGTGGAAGAAGCCTGCAGTGAACTCGGCATCGACCTGAAAAAATAAACATGGAAATCCGGTACTCCGCATGCAGGGTACCGGATATTTTTTATCTGCCGGCAGAGCCGGTTTTCTTTTCTTCCAGTTCCTTCCGGATCGTTTCGGCGCGGCTGATCTTTTTTTCTGTTTCTGCCTGCGCGGCGGAAAGACGCGCAATGACCGCATCGCATATCTTCAGACGCCCTTCCGTATCCTGATCCAGCACTTCCCGTATTTCACGGATATCAAAACCGGCTTCCCGGTAACGCCTGATCTCGAGAAGCCGTTCCACTGCCTGTTCATCATAGAGCTTGTGTTTCTGGCTTCCTTTTCTTACGGAAGGTTTCAGAAGACCGATCCGGTCATAATAAAACAGGGTTTTCCTTGTGACTCCTGCATACTGACAAACTTCTCTTACTGTTTTCATCTTATCCCGCGTGTTTAAATCACCTTACACCCGTTCCCCGCGGAACCGTCAAACACAGAAAAAAGAGGTTCCTGAAAACCTCTGTGATTTCATTCATATTGCCGTGTATCCCGGCTCAGCCCGCAGCCATCTCGTTTGTGATCTCTCTGGGAGGCAGGATATGAAAGCGGCGAAGACTTAAGACTGACAGAGTGAGGCGCACCCACTGATCCAGATTGAATGCCCACCAGACAAAGATGATATCCGTTTTCAGAACACTCCCGCATAACAGTACGAGCGGGACACGTACAGCCCACAAACCGATCAGGTTGGTGATCATGGAGGTCTGTGTATGTCCGGAAGCACGCAGATAACCGGCTGCGATCTGCTTCATATGCTGGGGATACTGGGAGAAGATCATCGCGAACAGATAAGATGACGCGATGACGATCAGCTCCGGTTTATCGGTCAGAAGATGCAGGACCGGTCTGGAAAAAAACAGCAGGAACAGCATGGTAATGGCGGATATGATCAGGCAGAAATGATGCAGACGGTCAAAACATATCCGGAACGCTTTCTGATCATCTGCCCCAAGGGCATTGGCTGACAATGACATAGCGGCTGTCATGAATCCCGCGGACATCATATTGCAGAATCCTTCTCCTTCCAGGCCGAGCTGGTAAGCTGCGTAATACTGCTGTCCGTAGGAAAGGATAACACTGCTGATGACGACCGTCGCAAGCTGCCAGAAGGAATCCTCAAAAGAAGCAGGAATGCCTGTGGAGAAGATTTCCCTGACATCCTTTTTTACCGGAAGACAGAACGGTTTAGTGCCGCTTCCTGCAAACAGTCCATGCCTGCCGTACAGCAGGAACAGACCGACACCTGCCATCACAAGGAACGCAAGGTTCTGACCCCACGCAGCACCGGTAACACCCATTCCCCTGACCGGGCCAAGACCGAAGATCAGAACATAGCCGATCGTGATCGTAATGAGATTCCCGATGCCTGCGATCATCATCGGTGTTCTCGTATTGCCGTTTGCCTGGAAAGCAGCCGCGTTCAGATGGATAACTGCCAGAAGCGGGTAAAACGGCGCTGTTTTCCGCAGGAAAAGCACGCCTCTTTCCAGAAGCTCCCCATCTTTTGTCATCAGGGAAAGAATCGGCAAAGCGAAAATAACGATCAGGACGGACAGAAACACCGCTGCCGGTATGATCAGCAGGTAGCTTTCCTGCTGGATACGCGCGCATTTCTGTTTATCGCCCCTGCCGAAGCGTCTGGCTGCCGCGACCATAGTACCGACTGCCAGTCCTTTAAAAAAAGAATAATAAATGCCGTAGATCCTTCTGCCGATGCCGTAAGCACTGATATCCATAACAGGCAGTCTGCCGATATATCCCGTCAGGATCATTGTCGACAATGTCAATAAGGCATTTTCAAGTATGACCGGGATCAGGAGCTTCAGGATCTTCCGGTCGGTCTCCGCATATTTTCTCATAACCGTCCTCCCCTTTTGAACGGATAGATGAAAGTATTCCGGCTTCCGGTACGCTGATCATGCTTCAGCGTCTGAATCCGGAATATGATTCTGATTTCTATCTTACCATCTTCAGTATGATCCTCAATGGATTTGACCGGGCGGCCGTAAAAAAATGAGGATATGATACCCTCATCTTTTCAGTCTTCTTCAAATAAATCCTGCAGAAACCGTTCGCGCCGGTTCAGAAACATTTTTGTGATCTGATAACTGCCTGTTTCCTCATATGCGCAGGGATGGATGTTCTCTTCATCAAATGACAGGATCTGCGCATCCGGCAGACCGAGAAGGATCGGTGAATGTGTCGCTATAATGAACTGACAGCCTTCCCCGCACATGTCATGGATCATCTTCAGCAGGGCAAGCTGTCTCTGCGGTGAGAGTGCCGCTTCCGGCTCATCCATCAGATACAGACCGTCCCGGCCGCCCCTCCGCATGAATTCCAGAAAGCTTTCACCGTGTGACAGCGCGTGATAATCCGGCATCCTCCCGTCATCGTTATACTTTGTCATCGCCGCGGTAGCTACGTTGTAAAAGCTTTCCGCACGCAGGAAAAAGCCGGTTTTCGGTCTGCGGTGACCGCGGATCAGACGCATGCCCTGCGAAAGCGAAGAGTAATCATCATATGTGGAAAAGCGGTAATTGAACGTTCCGCCTTCCGGATTGAACCCGGCGCTGATCGCAAGTGCCTCCAGCAAAGTCGATTTCCCGGTTCCGTTTTCTCCCGCAAACAACGTGATGGGAAAAGAGAATTCCAGTCTGTCCAGATTCCGCAGCGGCTGTATCGAATGCGTATAATCCTCCGGTACATTTGCCCAGTCGATCTCCGCCACCCGTATAAACAGATTCGGGAATTCCGTCATATCAGAATTCCCCGGCAGTGATCCAGTTCATGCTGGATGATCTGTGCCGTATAGCTGCTGTATTTTTTCCTGTGTTTCTGAAAATCCAGATTTTCATATTCCACCACGATCTCTTCAAACCGTTCCGTTTTCCTTTTACCTGTCAATGACAGACATCCTTCCTCAATCTCATATTTTCCATTACCGGACAGCAGTTTCGGGTTGATCATGATGACTTCCTTTTTGCCGTCCAGAAAGATGATGATATTCTTCCTGATACCGATCATATTTGCGGCCATGCCGACACAACGGTTCCGGTTTTCACGGAATGTATCGATGAGGTCATATACTGCCGGCAGATCTTCCTTTCCTGCTGAAGATGACGGCATCTGCAGAAAAAACGCGTCTCTTACAATGTTCCTGATCATATCTCACCTCTGCATGCGGATGATCTTTCTCTCGACAGCCGCAGAATATTCTTCTTCCTCTTCCGGTGTTTCCGGCATATATTCCGGAATGCGCACCGGACGCTCATCATCACCGATCGCGACAAATACGACATATGCCCGGTTGATCAGTTCCCTTTCCTCTTTCTTTTCAACAAAGGAATCGACCCTCACTTCCAGTGATGTATTCCCGGTCCATGTCACTTTCGCTTCCTGCACGATAATATCGTTCAGATGCGCCGGTCTGAGAAAATTCAGATTGTCCACACAGACGGTCGTGACTGCCGTATGGGTATATCTTCTTGCCGCGACTGCGCCTATGACATCGATCCATGCCATCAGCTGACCGCCGAACAGACGCCGGGCAGGATCGCCGTTGCAGTGCTGGGAGAGCACGATCTGCACACTGGTTGTTACTTCTGCCATAAATACTCCTTTTATATGTAATAATTCCTGATGATCATTTCACCGTCCCTGACTGCCTGTTTTCCCAGACAGATCACATCACGGATGTTAAAGCCTTTATCCAGCAGGACAAAGTCCGCATCATAACCGGTCCGGATGTGTCCCTTGTTCTTCAGCTTCAGGGCATCAGCGGGATTTGAGGTGATAAAAGCAAACGCTTCTGTAACGGACAGTTTTTCGTTCCGGATCATGTCCTTCACTGTTTCCAGCAGTGTTTCCATCTTTCCGATCCCCATCCCGATCAGTTCATTGTTTTCATTCCATACCGGGAATGACCCGTTTGCGTCAGATGACAGCGTGATATGGTCATGCGGCACATCTTCCAGCGCGCGGTGGATATTCGCGGCAGTTTTCTTTCCTGCCGTAAAGTCGAGATATCCTCCCATACGTCCGAAGACCAGGGCATCCTTCAGCTGGTTGCCGCAGTGCGTAGGACGGAAATGGGCAATGGGAATATCGGTCTGTTCAATGATCTCGAAAACATCACGGAGACCTTTTTTCCCTCTCCCTGTATGCATATGCACGATACCGGCTTTCCCGGTAAGCAGACCGGCATAGCGCGCATCCGCTGCCAGCCTTGCCAGTTCTTCCTTATGGATATTGGAAGAACGGTGATCACATATCGCGATCTTGACACCGATGATCTCATCGATGAATGTGATGTCATCCCGGACGCTTCCAGTCAGTGTGACAGACGGATATGCATAGGAACCTGTCAGACACCATGCGGACATACCGCTCTGACGCAGCGCTTTTGTTTTCGCGGTCAATGCCCTTACGCTTTTGACCGCAGAATCCGTACCGAGCAGTCCCACTACCGATGTAACGCCGTATCTGACGCAGTCAGTCATCTGCAGTTCCGGAATCAGGCTGGGAAAACCGTCTTCCCCGCCGCCTCCTATGATATGTACATGTCCGTCTATAAAACCCGGCACAAGGATCTTTCCCGTACCGTCAATTTCTGTCACATCCCGGACTCCCGGATCTTCACCGACAGCGATGATCCTGTCACCGCACATCCAGACATCCTGTATGCCGAGATCTTCCGGCGCGTAGACATGCGCGCCGCGGATTACCTGAAACATACGCACTGCCTCCTTATGTCTCTATCTTACCAAAAAAGACCAGGTCTCAACCCGGTCTGTGTATTCTTTGTTTTTTATCCGACTACTTCTTCCGTTTCTTCTTCCGGTGCCTCTTCTTCAGCCGGTTTGCTCGGATCATAGACCTGCAGTTCTTCCCAGGAATCGGACGGTACCAGGGCGATATAGGTATTTCCCCTGTTCATTTCGATCTCTTTGCCGAACATGTCATAGTAGCGGGTAATATCCTTTGCTTCATTTTCCCTGTTCCAGATGATCGACTGTACATGTCCGTTGGACAGATAGTAGCCGATGCCTGTGCCGACAACATGGTACAGGACATGACCGTTGTCATCGATATCTTCCATCTCACAGTTCTGGATCAGGACGTTCTTGAAGCTCAGTACTTCATTGTCTTCCCCGTCGACATGCAGCATGCCGTAGCAGTAATAGTCATATGTTTTCGTTTCCGGATTGTAGACCAGTTTGGAATGATTGTGCGGGAACGGGAAATCAACATTCGTTGCCGTATCCAGATAATCATCCGTCATGGTTTCGGTCTTATATTCCACGAAGTTGAAATGGCTGTCCACATCCGGTTTATGCCTGTTGTATTCCTTGGTAATGTTGAATACTTCTCTTCTCTTGTCTACATCTCCTGGCAGGATATATTCCGTGAATTCCCATGCCTTGCCGTTGCGGATCCTGGAGAAGCCGCCCGGAATATGCGCCAGTGCCCACGGTTTTTCATAATACCAGGAGGACATGCCGTTCGCTTCACCGTCATGGCAGAGAATATAGTTGTACTCTGCCTGGATCATCAGGTTGGTATGTCTCGTACTGCGGACACTTCCAATCTGCTTGACATTGTCATAATCCTTATAGATAGCCATGAGCCTGGTAATACGCTCATTGTGCTCGCTGTTGATCATTTCATAAACGATATCGGCTTCCGCGACACCGAAATGATTGTACGCGCCCCATTCGTTATCGATCATGACCGCGATCGGTTTCTGGTTCTGGATCTTTTTGCTGATGGGCAGACCTGTCAGTTCACTGAAATACTGATCTTCCGGAATCAGGGACGGTGTAGGCGTCGGTGTCGGTTCCGGCGTCGGTTCCGCCGCTTCTTCCTGCTTTTCTTCTTTATCTTCTGCGCCGGATTTTTTGTCTCCGCCGCATCCTGCCAGCATGCTTACCGCCAGCATGGCAGCGATCAAGGATTTCCATCTTTTTGTATTCATAGTTCTTTCCCCACTGTTGCTTCTATTTTACCGTACTTTTGCATAACCGTGTCTTAAGAATTGAAATATTATAATATTTCGGAAAAAAGAATGCTTGCGCATTCTTATTTTTCAAATACTCTTCTGACTTTCAGAACACCGTTTATGGCATTCAGCTTCTGCACGGTATCTTTCGGCATCGGATGTGACAGATCGAGCAGTGTATATGCATATTCCCCGCGGCTCTTGTTTGCCAGGTTTTCAATATTCAGTCCGTTGGATCCGAAGAATGTCGTGATCTGGGACAGGATATTCGGAATATTGCGGTGAAGGATCGCAACTCTCGCTTCTGTTTCACATACGCCTGCGTCGATGGAAGGATAATTGACAGAATTGGAAATGTTTCCGTTATCCAGATAATCCTGCAGTTCACGGCATGCCATTACAGCGCAGTTGTCTTCCGCTTCCTGCGTGGAAGCGCCGAGATGCGGGATAACGATCGCATTTTCAAACTGTGCGGAAAGCGGGTTGGCGAAATCAGAAATATACTTTCCGACTTTCTTGGATACGAGTGCACGTGCCATCGCTTCCTCATCCACCAGGGAATCACGGGCAAAGTTCAGGAACTTGACGCCGGTCTTCATCTTGGTGATGGCATCGGCGTTGATCATATGCTTTGTTTTATCCGTTGCCGGGACATGGATCGTAATATAATCGCTGACCTGGTAGATCTCATCAAGACTGACAGCCTGCTTTACGCTCGGGCTCAGATGCCATGCGGAATAAACTGACAGATATGGATCATAGCCATAAACCTTCATGCCCAGGTTGACTGCGGCATTGGCGACCAGGACACCGATCGCGCCGAGGCCGATGACACCGAGTGTCTTTCCGTAGATCTCGTGTCCGGCAAATGCTTTCTTTTCCTTTTCGGCTTTCTTCGCGATATCCGGTTCGCCGGCATTGTTTCTGACCCATTCATTTCCGCCGATGATATCTCTTGAAGCAAGCAGGAGACCTGCGATCACGAGTTCTTTAACGGAGTTCGCATTTGCGCCCGGTGTATTGAATACGACGATGCCTTCTTCCGCACAGCGATCCAGCGGAATATTGTTTACGCCTGCACCGGCTCTGGCAATTGCGCGCAGACTGGACGGAAATTCCATTTCCTTCATGTTGGCAGATCTGACCAGGATGCCTGCGACATCATCCATATCCGCAGTCAGTGTGTATCCTTCACGGAACTGATCCGTTCCGATCTTGGCGATGTTGTTCAGACAGTATATTTTACGTTCTTTCATTGGTGCTCCTCTTCAAACTTTTTCATAAACGCGACGAGTTTTTCTACGCCTTCCTTCGGCATGGCATTGTAGATGGATGCCCGCATGCCGCCGACAGAGCGGTGACCCTTCAGGGAAACCAGACCTTCGGCTGCCGCAGCCTTGACAAATTCAGCGTCCAGTTCATCGCTGCCCGTTACGAACGGGACATTCATCAGGGAACGATCCTTCGCAACGACTGTGCCATGGAACATCTTGCTCTGGTCGAGGAAATCGTAGAGAATCTTAGCCTTCTCTTCGTTCTTCTTCGCCATTGCTTCCAGGCCGCCGTTCTTTTTCAGCCACTTGAATACCAGGCCGCATACATAGATATTGTATGCCGGCGGCGTATTGTACAGGGAACCTGCGTCTGCGTGTGTCTTGTATCTCAGCATCGTCGGTACCCATTCAGGCAGATCGTCGCGGATCAGATCCTCACGGATGATCACGATCGTCACGCCGGCCGGGCCGACGTTCTTCTGTGCGCCGGCATAAATGATACCGTATTTTTCGATATCGATCGGTCTTGAAAGGAAACAGGATGAAGCATCCGAGATCAGGATATGTCCCTTTGTATCCGGGAGTTCCTTGTATTCCGTACCGTAGATCGTATTGTTTTCACAGATGTATACATAATCCGCATCTTCCGGAATATCCAGGTCACTGCAGTCAGGCAGATAAGAGAATGTCTTGTCCGCGCTGCTGGCCACTGCCACTGCGTCACCATATTTTTTCGCTTCCGCAAGAGCTTTCTTCGCCCACTGGCCGGTTACGATATACGCTGCCTTTTTATTCCTGAACAGATTCATAGGGATCATTGCGAACTGCGTTGACGCGCCGCCCTGCAGGAATAATACCTTATAGTTATCCGGGATGCCGATCAGGTCTCTGAGATCCTGTTCCGCTTCCTTGATTATATTGTCATACACTTTGCCCCGATGGCTCATCTCCATAACGGACATGCCGCATCCGCGGTAATCCATCATATCTTCTTTGGCTGTTTCGAGCACTTCTTCCGGAAGAACCGCCGGACCGGCAGAAAAATTAAAAACACGAGTCATATTTCTATCCTCCACTGCAATATTATATACTCATTTTCAATTATTTTTCATGAAACTGTTTTCATTTTGCCGGAAAGCACATGAATGAGTATTTTTTCATAATAGATGCCGTCCCAGCTGTTCACTTCATAGATCAGCACATAATCCCCCGTCTCCCCGGCCGAAAACTGCGGCGGCAGGGTCAGACAGTCACCGATCTCATCTATATTTTCAACATATTCCGCAGGATCGACCGTTTCTCCCGGCATGATATTGATCTCATGTGTTTTCAGTTTCAATCCTGTACTGTCATAAAGCCGCGCCATGGCACCGCATAAAAGCAGTCCGAGAACAGTCAGCCCTGAAAGCGCCGTAAAGAAGAAGCGGTCCGCAATGCCCGTCCGGATGATCTCCCCATGTTCGATCCGTTCCCTGCGCGCCTTCATCTGTCCGGCGCTGAGTCCGGCATCGAGCAGTTTGAAAACTTTTTTCTTTTCCATTCCGTGCTGCAGGGCAAGCCGGATCTGTTCCATCTGCAGGAAGTTGTAGCAGCTTCTTGCATACATGGATACCTCTTCCGCATCCAGCCCGTTCTCATAACCGATCCGGATCTCTCTTTTCTGCATATATGAAAATTCCGTAAAGAACACCGACATGAATTCCTTGAACATAACCTAGTCCTCCGGAAATACTATTCGCAAAAAAGCCGCAGAACAATGTCTGCGGACAGATTATTATATGATGCGGATCCTGTTTCAGAAAAGGGAAACCAGTTCATCGGCGCTCTGTACGACTTTCGCTTCGCAAATCTCCCCGCCGTTCACATACGGCTGCAGTTTTTCGGCAGTCTTCCCGATACCGCTTCCTCCTGATGTCGCGAAAACAATGATCTTCTTACCATTCCAGTCATAATTTTTGCAGAAGGTATTGACCACGTTCGGCGCACAGCCGTACCAGATCGGAAAGCCGACACATACGGTATCATACTCTTCGAAATGTTCAACCGTTCCTGATACCGGGACATCCTTTTTCCCGAAAAATTCCTTATTGCAGCGGGCAAGAGGATTTTTCCAGTTCAGATCTGCTTTGGAATACGGTTTTTCCGGCTTGATCTCATACAGATCCGCACCTGTTTTATTCGCCAGATCTGCCGCGACACCCGCTGTCCTTCCGGACTCGGCGCTGAAGTATGTCACTAAAATACCCATTTCAGTTTCCTCCGTTTTCTGTATCTATTCTATAATATACAGCTCTTCATTACCGTTCATACGCTCATGCCGCAAGTAACAAAAGTGCCGGACAGAATTCCGGCACTTTTGTCATAGCATATTGTTTTCCGGTATTTTATGCTCTTACCCGGAAATAAGTATCTCCGGGATCGGCTTCATCCATCACCAGAATATCATCAACCGCGACACCGAAGACTACTGCCAGGACAACGATGTTATCCAGGGTAGGCATTGCCGTTCCCCTCTGCCACTTGTAGATCGCCTGCGGTGTTCCGAAGCCGAAGATCTCCTGCAGATCCCTTACGGTCAATCCTGCAGCCATCCTCAGCCTGCATATGTTCTCTCCCGTCCTCATCATATCGATGGACGGGATATTTCTTATCATATTATTACCTCCTGTCCCGGCACCGGACCGGAACAGGAAGTCTCTCAGTCCGATGCCTTGAAATTGTATATTGGTTTCAGAATATCAATGATGTCCACTGTCTCCCGGATGACATCGATGATGTCATTCAAAGACTTGTATGCCATCGGTGCTTCATCGATCGTGGCTTCATTGACAGATGTCGTATAAATGCCTTTCATGGTTTCCTGATATGCCGCGAGATCCAGCGTTTCCCTTGCGGTGCGTCTGGACATGATCCTGCCGGCACCGTGCGGCGCGGAGAAATTCCATTCCGGATTTCCTTTTCCCACCGCCAGGACACTTCCGTC